>UQZC01000185.1 GCA_900545505.1 uncultured Collinsella sp. | reverse complement strand
AGCCTGCAAGGCCGCGAGGGCGGGGAGCCGGCTTCTCGGCCTCACGCGCGGCCTCGGCAGCCGCCTCGCGCGCCTTCTCGGCAACAAACGCCGCTGCCGAGGTATCGAGCTGCACCGTTGCGTGCGTGCGGACGGGCGCGGCGACCTCGCCGGCATGCATCACGATGACGCCGCAAGTGCTCGTCTTAACGAACTCGACCATCTTGGGATCGGTGAAGCCGGTCACGTCGTTGACGATCGAGGCGCCGCAGCGCACGGCCGCCTTGGCAACCGCCACATGACGCGTGTCGATCGAGACGATGGCGCCCTCCTTGGCCAGCGCACGCACCACGGGCAGCACGCGGCGAGCCTCCTCGTCGGGGTTGACCGGGGTAAAGCCGGGGCGCGTGGACTCGCCGCCCACGTCGATGATGTCGGCGCCGGCGTCGAGCATCGCCAGGCCGTACTCGATGGCGGCATCGGGGTCGAAGTGCTCCCCGCCATCGCTAAACGAATCGGGCGTCACGTTGAGGACGCCCATGATGCGCGGACGGTCAAAGCTGAGCTCATACTTTCCGCACCGCCATGTCTTGCTGTCGTTCGCCATGAACATCCTCCTAAAATGCCCACGCCGCCGAGCTTGGGGAGCTGGCGGCGGGGTCGCTTTGCACTCAGTCTTTCTATTGTATCCGCGCGCGCGGGCTAGAACGCAAACGCGGCCGCGATGTCGCAAGAAATCAGCAGGTCGGCATTTGCATCCTGATCGGTGGGAGCAAGGTTGCATATGGCCAGCGTATCGCCGGTAAAGTAACGCGTAAGGCCCGCCGCCGGATACACCACGAGCGAGGTCCCACCCACAATGAGGGCATCGGCCGCGGCGATGGCGGCAACGGCACCGGTCAGCACATGCTCATCGAGCGGCTCCTCGTAGAGCACCACATCGGGCTTGATGCGCCCGCCGCACGCAGGACACACAGGCACGCCCGCGGCGTCCTCGTGCTCGCGCGAGCAAATCCACTCGGCGCTATAGACCGCGCCGCACGACTGGCAAATGTTGCGATGGACCGATCCGTGCAGCTCGAACACGCGCTGCGAGCCGGCCGCCTGGTGCAGACCGTCGATATTTTGCGTCACCACGGCGTCGAGCTTGCCGGCGCGCTCCAGCTCGGCCAGCTTGGTGTGGCAGCGGTTAGGCTTAGCGTTAAGCGCGATCATCTTGGTGCGGTAAAAGTCGAAGAACTCCGCAGGATGTGCCTCGTAAAAGCTATGCGACAGCATGGTCTCGGGCGGATAGGCAAACTGCTGGTGATACAGGCCGTCCACGCTGCGGAAATCGGGGATGCCACTTGCCGTGGAAACACCAGCGCCGCCAAAGAAGACCACGCGCTTGTGGGTGTCAAACAGATCCGCCAGCGCGGCGGAGGCCTGCCTGGGGTCCGATATTGCCTGCGTCATATGAGTCCTCCGTCCTTGTTAGTCGGGCAGCGTTGAGCGACGTCCCAGCATGCGGCCTTTAAGTCAGCATGCACGGAGCCCACCCCGCCCCTGTTGCGCTAATCTTAAGCCTGCCAACCCCGTCGAAAGGACACCATGCCTCAGACTTACACTTTCGCCTCGTGGAACGTCAACGGCCTGCGCGCCGTGCTCAAAAAGGACCCGAGCTTTATCCAGATCGCGCAAGAACTCGACGTCGATATCCTGGCGCTGCAGGAGACCAAGCTGCAGGAGGGCCAGGTCGATATCGACCTGCCCGGCTATCACCAAACCTGGAGCTACGCCGAGCGCAAAGGCTATTCGGGCACCGCGGTCTTTAGCCGCCAGGAGCCGCTACGCGTGCTGCGCGCCGACGCGCTGCTGCCCTACGCCGGCGAGGGCGAGGCCGCCGAGCTCGTTGCCCAAGCCGCAACCGAGGGCCGCGTCTGTGCGCTCGAGTTCGACAAGTTTTGGTTTGTCGACGTCTATACGCCCAACGCGCAAAATGAGCTCGCGCGCATCGACGTGCGTATGGCCTGGGACGATGCCTATCGCGGCTTTTTGGGCGCGCTTGAGCACGAAACCGGCAAGCCCGTCGTAACCTGCGGCGACTTTAACGTGGCGCACGAAGAGATCGACCTTAAGAACCCCAAGTCCAACCGCGGCAACGCAGGCTTTTCGGACGAAGAGCGCGGTAAGTTTACCGAGCTGCTCAACGCCGGCTTTACCGATACCTGGCGCACGGCTAATCCGGACGTTGAGGGCGTCTACAGCTGGTGGAGCTATCGCTTTAATGCCCGCAAGAACAACGCCGGCTGGCGCATCGACTACTTCCTGGTAAGCGACGCAATCGCCGCCAACGTTCGCGACACCGGCATCCGCGGCGACATCTTCGGCAGCGACCACTGCCCCGTCACCCTCACGCTAGAACTCTAGCCCCAATTGATCCCCTGGGGACGGAGGAAAAGGGATCATTTTCACCTCGCGAGGGAACCCACGCGGCCCTCCCGCCACGGAACTGACCCATCTACTACGTTTAAGCCACTACCCTCAACCACAGCGAACAACGCAAAAAGAAAACCGCAGGTAGAAAGCCTGCGGTTTTTCGTAAAACGCGGTCATGGTCGGGGGTATCAAGCTAAACGTAGTAGATGGGCCAGTTTCGTGGCAAGCGCCGCCAACTGATTCCCCGGGGACGTCTGGGGACGGAGGAAAACGGATCGATTTGGCTCTCTGAGGGCCACGATGCCCGTCATATCAGCCGGCCATTCCAAAACTATGCCGGTTTACGGGGCTGAATCGCGAACCCCCAACCATACGCAATTCCGAAATAATAAAACCTCAGGTAAACGGCTTGCTCTATTTTGAAAAAAGCCGGTATGGTCGGCCTACGCTAATCTAGCCCCGTAAACCGGCATAGTTTTGAAATGGTACTTCGGAAGTATTGATTCACGCCCCGGCGCAACCAGCCCTACAGCCCGTATTTCACGACAACGCGGTTGATCCGTCGACACCAAGGCTTGTAGAGGGCGGCCAAGAACACGCAGGTCGCGAGGCCGTGTGTGATATCGAACGGCACTGCCGTGGCAAGACGCGCCACGACGCCCGCCCACGTGAGCGGTTGTACAAAACCGATAATGTCGTACGCGTTGATCACCACGCCGTACAGCAGACCCGAAGCAAAGCCGTACGCCATCAGCGCCGGCATGCGCACGGTTCCATCCGCACGGTCGAACGCACCGGCATGCGCCAGCGCACCGCCAACATAGCCAACCAGGCCCCAGGCATACATCTGCCATGGCGTCCACATGCCCTGCCCAAAAAAGAAATTGCTGGTCAGCGCCGCCAACCATAAAACCATTGCGGCGACCAAGCGTCGCCCCCGCGATAATGGCGATGGCGCTCACCGGTTTAAAGTCGGGAATGGGCCCAAACAGGATGCGCCCCGCCGCCGCCAGCGCCGCCAGCACCAGCGTGGGCATAATCTGGCGCAAACCCGGACGAGATGCCTCGTAACCCGCAAAGAACAGTGCAAGCACCAGCGCCACCACGACAAGCATGGCAAGCGCCGCCTGCTCAACGCCCGCCAGCAACGCCGCTGCCATCACCGCCGGCACCGCCAACCAC
>UQZC01000184.1 GCA_900545505.1 uncultured Collinsella sp. | reverse complement strand
TACAACGTGGCCGGCACGCGTGCCGCCGCTATCGCCGACGCCCCGGCAAGCTTTAAGGTCGCCTTTATCGACGAGCTCTACCGCGCAACCGCCCAAGACATCGCCGATAACCGACTCGAGCTCGAGGAGGCATAGGCCATGTCCGAGCCCGCAACCAATGCCGGCATGAACACGCTCGTCGCCGTGGCCATCGCCCCGTGCGGCACCGGCGATGAGCTATCCGCCGAGGTCGCCGAGGTCGTGCGTGTCATTCGCGAGAGCGGCCTGCCCAACCGCACCACCTCCATGTTCACCGAGATCGAGGGCGACTGGGACGAGGTCATGCAGGTCGTGCGCGATGCAACCTTTGTGTTGGCGAGCAAGGGCATCCGCACCGAAGTCGTGCTCAAAGCCGATATTCGACCCGGATTTACCGACACCATGACCGGCAAACTCGAGCGCATGGAAGCACAGATCAAAAAGCAGGAGGAAGCACGATGAGCATCCGCGACAACCTTGATATCTCGGCCTATCTGGTACTCGGCCCCGCAAACACGCTCGGGCGCCCCGTGGGCGATGTGGTGGCCCAGGCGCTCGACGCCGGCTTTACCTGCATCCAGGTGCGCTCCAAGGTGGCAAGCGCCCGCGAGATCATTGCGCTGACCGGCGACGCCGCGCAGGCAATCGCTCAGGCCGGCAAGACCGGTCAGGTCGCCTTGCTGATCGACGACCGTCTAGACTGTGTGCTTGCCGCACGCGAGCAGGGTATTGCTGTCGACGGTGTGCACGTGGGCCAAAGCGATATTCCCGTCGAGGTCTGTCGCAAGTTGCTGGGCCCCGACGCCATCGTGGGCCTTTCGGCCCGTTGCGAGGAGATGCTCGAGTACGTCAAGACCGCCGATATGAGTTTGGTCGACTACCTTGGCATCGGCCCACTCCACGAGACCGAGACCAAGCGCGACTGCGGACGCGCGGCCGACGGCTCTATCATCACCAAGAGCTTTGAGGACCTGGCCGCGCTCCATGCGGCAAGCCCCGTGCCCATCGTGGTGGGCGGCGGCGTCAAGACGGCCGACCTTCCGCAGCTCAAGGCTACCGGCGTCGACGGCTTCTTTGTGGTGAGTGCCGTCTGCAGCGCCGATGACCCCTACGCCGCGGCCAAGGAGCTCGTAGACACCTGGCAGCAGGCATAGGCATAAGCCGAGCAGTTGCTCCGCGGCCCCATAACTTCAGCAATGTAAAACGCATCCCAGTTTGGACGTCCATTCTGGGATGCGCTTTCCGCTGAGCACGCGGCAGTTTGCCCTACTCTGCCAGATATGCCTCCAGTGCCGGCAGGGTCGCCTCCGCATCGCGGCGACCAATCTGGTAGATGCGTTCAAGTTCATCGGGCTCGCGACACAGCGACGGCACCTTCACCGATTCGCTCGGCCGCACCACAAAGATCTCGCCGGCAGCCTCGCGACGTGCCAGGTCATCGAGCGTGGTATTGTAGACCTCATGCCGATGCTCAAGCGCTGCGACAAACTCCGGATAGTGACGGAACACGCGTCGCAGCATGGGCATCACGCTGTTGGGCTGCTTCACAAAGCCCGCTGGCTGCGTGAGTACCACGATATTGCGGTCATACCCCTGCGCAAACAGCCATGCGCTGGGAATAGAATCAGCCACGCCACCATCCAGATACTTATGCCCGTCAATAGCAACGGGACGCGTCGCCACGGGAATTGCCGACGACGCCCGGATCCACTCGATATCGCGCTCGTCGCCATACGGCAGATCGTGATAGACGGCCTTGCCCGTCTCGATATCGGTACACACGCACGTAAACCGCATGGGGCAGGCGCGATATGTCTCCAAATCGATGGGATCGCGCTCGATGGGCACCTCGTGATAGGCAAAATCGGCATTGAACATGTCGCCGGTTCGCAACCAGCTCGTCACGCTCGCATAGCGCTTATCGGCACAATAGGCTTTGTTGTAGCGAATGGCGCGGCCGATCTGGCGAGATTTAAAGTTGTAGCCAAACGCCGCACCCGCCGAGACACCCACCATATGGTCGCAAGTTAAGCCGTGCTCCATCCAAACGTCGAGCACGCCCGCCGTATACATACCGCGGTAGCCGCCTCCCTCGAGTGCCAGCCCCACCGTGCGCGTCGTATTTGACTGTGCCATGCGACCATCTCCGTCCCCACAAATTCAAACGGAACAAGTATACCCGTCAACATATATCGTCTCAGTCGCATTTTCATCGAACATCGCATCGTCGCGCTACCGCCTGTCGAATAATAGCCGCCCACAGCATGTGCACCCATATATAATTGTGCACTATTGTTTACACTACTCAGCTGTTATCAACAGCAAACATTAGCCGGCAAATTAACTCAACAACGCGGCAAGGCGGGAGCCTGGATACATGCAAAGCGCTGAGCAACGATGCATGCACACAACGAGCTCGCCCGACGCAATCCGCCCCGACCTCAGAAAGCCGCTTGGAACATGGATACTGTCAGCAATTACACCGAAACGCTCGAAAAGACCGTCCGTGACCTTCTCGAGCGCCAGGATGATCTGATTAGGACTGCCTTTACCGACCAGCTTACCGGGCTTGGCAACCGTGGCGGCTTTGCCCGTTCCCTCGAGGAGCTCTGGGAGCAGGACACCCCCGTTACCATGGCGTTCATCGATATCGACAATCTCAAGCACTGCAACGACGTCTTTGGGCATGACGAGGGCAACCGCTATATCTTGCAGGTAAGCCTCTATCTCAAGCTGTATATGAAAGTGGACGAGGCGGCGTTTCGCATAGGCGGCGACGAGTTTGCCATCCTGTCTACGATTGCAACCGAGGACGACCTCGCCGAACGTCTGGAACACTGCCGAACGATCCTGCTCAAAAACAACGATTCCGAGATGCCCCACTCGTTTAGCTATGGAGTGTCGCATGCCGACCCCGCCCTGGGCGAAGCCACCAACCGTATGACACTCGATGCCGACCATCGCATGTACGACTACAAGCTACGTCATGCCGTGCACCTCGATCGACGTAATATCACGCAAGTCCACGCCGACGACTTCGAAATAAGCGATCGTATTTTCGACGCCTTTTCGATGCTCAACGAAGGTCGTTATTTCTTTATCGAGAACTTGTACAAACATCGCACCCTTTGGTCACAAGGTGCCTTGCGCGATCTTGGCCTTCCCTCAGAGCACATAGACAACTGTCGCGATTACTGGAAAACGCGCGTCCATCCCGACGACCTTGAGGCCTTCGTCAACGACATCGACCAAGTCTACAACGGTACCAAGCACCGTCGCGTCATGCAGTATCGTGTGCGCAACGCCGTCGGCGACTACGTCCTTTGCCGTGCTCGCGGGTTTCGTATCGACGGCGACGGAAATGTCCCCTCGCTCTATGTCGGCGAGCTCGTCAACCACTCACTTGCCGAAACCGTCGACGCCGCCACAGGCCTCGGAACGCAGCGCATGCTGGTCAATGCCATCGATACCTGCCGCCTCGACCGTTGCAAGACAGGGCTTATAGCGGTGCGCGTTCGTCTGGTACTCGTCGAGCGAAACGCCGTGGGCAAACTCGTAGCCAAAGGTGCGG
>UQZC01000183.1 GCA_900545505.1 uncultured Collinsella sp. | reverse complement strand
CCGCCGTAGAACTGCGGCACGGCGAGCGTGTAATTGGCGGCGGCGCGTCGGGCGGCTTCGACGACGGCGCCCTCAAAGGCACGGCGCAGCAGCAGCGAGTTGTCCTCCCCCATCAGGCTGGCGGGAATACGCGTCAGGTTCTCCTCGTCGCCAAGAATGTGATCGATGTTGGAACGGATGGGCAGACGGTAGTCAAAGACCAGCTCGGAGGGGTCCTCGGCAAAGCGTACGCGGCACGGCAGGTACTCAAATGAGACCAGCATGGGGTCGCTCTCCTTAAAGAAGCCCTTTAAAAACCAGCGCTGGCGCGCGTCGGGCTTGGTGTTGGGTTCAAACAGGCCATAGATGGTCTCGTAGCGGCGCGTATACAGGCCGGTGTTGAACAGGCAGCGGTCGTCGTCGAACACCAGCGGCAGGTTGGACGGCGCGGTCTGGTCTACGTCGCGCTCGGTCAAAAACACCGCGCGGCTAAACGAAAACGACAGGTAGTTTTTGAGGATGCGGTTGCTGGGACCCCAGTCCTCGGGGTCCTCCATGTGGCTTCCAATCAAGATAATGACAGGCGTGTGGATACTTTGATTCTATACGTGCGAAGCGTCGTCGGAGATCACGATGCAATGGCACCTTAGCTCGTTGGCTAGATCGTCGAGCGTGCGGCGTCTAGCAACGAGGTCCTGGATCCAGGCGTAGTACTGGTTGTCTTTGGGTTCGGGGCTGTCGGACAGCACGACCGGAGTGCTGGCGAACCTAAGGACGGACAACGCAAAGACAAGGCTGGTGCGTTTGTTGCCGTCCTCGAAGATGTGGTCCTTGACCATGTGCTCGGCCACGTAGGCAACCTGGTCAAAGATGTCCGTGAAACGATCGGCTGGCGATTGGCCGAATATCGTGCAAAACGCACCCACAAGCACGGACTCGACGCGCCCAAGTTCGCGCGCGGCCCTTTCGCCCGTAGCGTCGGTCGTATAGCAGCGTCCGATTGTTAGCAGCGTACTGTGAAGGCGCACGACGGCGCCGGCCATGGCCTCGAGCGACCCAGCGTCATCGAGCACTAGCGGCGCAACAGGAATCGCCCGCCCGTCGACATCGGCAATCATGAGTTTTCCAAAAGCCTGAGCGCGTTGGGCATGGACGCTATGGTTGACTCAACTGCATGGTCGATTGACATAATGCCGTCAAGTGAAATAGGCGAAGCGGAATCTGCCTCGTGCGCAATTGAAGGATCTTCCTGGCCAGCACAATCAGCACCGTCATCAACTTGAACGTAGGTCCAAGGCATGTCCGCCTCCTTTAAATAGATACGCCTCGCGGACGTCGTGGCGAGGTAACACGCGAGAGCCGACAGCGGATATGTCGACAAGCGTAATCATGGTTCAATTGCGGTTTAGCAATAGAATGTCAGGGAATCATCACCAAAGGTTTCGCGCCACTTGTCACAAATGTATCGATGGTTCATGGTGATTAGTTTTGAAAGATCCCTGAGATCCTTAGCCGGAATCTTGCTCTCGTTGTTCGCAAGTGTGCATCCGCCATTTTTAGTGAGCCAAAACTTAGTCGAGTTAGCAGCCGCCCTCTTTACCCCTACATGGATGTGAACGGGTTCTCCGTTTTCCGCGATCCAAAAGAACAGAACATACTGTCCAAAAACAAGAATTCGAGGCATTATGCCACCGCCGGTCCAGCTTTTTGCCGTTCTGCAAGCTCGAAGATAAACGGAGCGTTTGATCTAACGAACTCGGTCAAAAAATCCAGATCGTCAGTAGAAAATCCTTCGACGTTAAACCATTTGACCGCAGGTAGAAAGCATTCTGCATGGTTAAAACCAAAATCAACCGGGCGCTCGACGGCAACGCGAACGGTCCCGTCGTCTCGTGTTTCTGAGTAGGCAAACTGAGTGCCGTCATCTAGCTGAACATAGCTCCAAAGCATTGCTGCCTCCTTAGTGTTTATATTCAAGTATAAACAGCCGCTTAGATGCAACGTGATGCGAATTGAATTATTCCCATAAGACCTGAACTGCTGATTATTTGTATTACTGAGATTTGAACCACCTCACACTTCAGTGTCTTTTTGGCATGGAAAACTGTCGTTGTGCGTTGGTCGGGCTTTATGTCATGGATCGTACTTAGATTCGAGTGCCTGCATGCTTAACAGCTTGCAGGCACTCGAACAGCTCAAGAAGGCCGGCGTCAATTACTTTCTTGGCAGCCTCAACTGCATGATCCGTTTCGTGGTTAATGTTAAATAGATCTTAAGCCATTTTGTTTTTAGGCCGATCTTAAATTTTATACCTGGTTATCTTCTTCCATTCGGCTGGGAAACCCATGGCCTCAAGGAGGCGCTCCTCGCCGATGCTCTCATTCAATAACAAGTATCCGTTAACGCACTTGACGAGCTTAGCCTTGAATTCTTTGAACTCGTCATCGCGTAGGAGGTATCGAAGCGTGATCACTGCCGAGAAGACGTCTACCTTGCCACAAACGTAATCCGGGCCAATCTTTTCGATGCCGAGCTTGGCGTGCAAGGTCGTGTCAGGAATCTCAACGTGGCACCGGTGGGAGAAGAGGCGCTCGCCATGCGCGCAGACGTTCCTGTAGAGGGCGAGCACGCGGATAAACGAAGAGAGTTCCTTTGGATTTCCGACCCCGAATCTCTTGGCGATCTTGGTTTTCTCGTTGTCCCTAAGTGCCGTGAGCATTTTCGAAATCTGTCCGAAGGTCATGGCGTTCACAGCGACCCACAGCGGCACGTTCTTATATGCCCTGCGGTAGTAGGCGAGGTATTCATGGCTGGTATCCTTGTTGGCGATATAATCAAGCATGTTTAGCAGCTTCGGGAGAACCCGCTTCGCGCCCTTCGATGTCGCGTAGCAGCGGGCGTCTAGATACTTACTCTGGGACTCGCCATATGCGGCGCAGAACTCGTAGGCCAGCGCCGACCTGATCTTCGCCTCGACCTTGAGCAGTGCATCGAGCATTATCTCCCTGAGCTCGACGTCGAACTCGTAAAGCGCTAGGATGTCTCCAAAAGTGGCACCTTCGCGGTATACCCGGGTGCTCGGGTCGCGGAAAAACGACTGGTAACCGTTCACGACTGGGAAATAGCCGATGTCCGCAAGGACCCTCTGGCAAACCTCTTCGTCCTCGATTCTGAGGCCGGAGCTTCTGAGCTTCTCCATCTGCTGCTGGTAGGTGAGGAATTCTTTGGGCATCGTCGCTCTTTCCGAAAAATAAGACGATATGAGAAAGCCATTTGGGTCGCCTCCCCCGCGGCGCAGCTTCTTTCCGCGGGCTCGGGATGCCACAATGGGCTTTGAGTATCGGCCCGTGCGGTAGCCCTTACCGCACCTGCGGGGAGGAGGCTTCCCATGCCCCATGTTACCTCCATCGGCCTGGACGTCCACGCGCGATCGGTCGCCGCCGCGGCGTTCAACCCCTTCACCGGCGAGGTGGTGCACCGTGACTTCGGGACGGACGCCGCCGAGATCGCGGAGTGGGCCCTCGGGTTCGAGGAGCCCAGGGCCTGCTACGAGAGCGGCCCCACCGGCTTCCACATGGCGCGCGAGCTGCGCGCGCTCGGCCTCGACTGCGCCGTG
>UQZC01000182.1 GCA_900545505.1 uncultured Collinsella sp. | reverse complement strand
CATTAAGACCGATGCCGGCGAGCAGGAGTTTCCGCCCGAGGCCGTACGAATTCGCGGGCTGTAGCGCGGGGCGTTCGCGCCCAAAGATAGACATGACAACAAGACCCTCCTCGGCCTGTGCCGGGGAGGGTTTCGCCTATCTGGGGAATGGGTTGCCAGCGCCCTATTCCTCAAAACTGAAAAATTTTCGTTTTTGAGGAATAGGATTAAGGCAGCTCGGTCTTTCGCGAGGTATATTCGCTATAGAGCCTATTCCTCAAAACTGAAAATTTTTCAATTTTGAGGAATAGCGATAAAAGACCGCGAGGAGGCCCCAATGAAACTCATCAATAGAACGTCATATATGGACACGTTGACGAGCCTTATTGGCGTGCCGGACATCAAGGTCATCACGGGCATCCGTCGTAGCGGTAAATCAAAATTGCTCGAGGCCCTCCGCGATTACGTGGAGGCAAATCTGTCCAATTCGAATGTCATCCATATCAACTACAACCTCGATGAGTTCGAGAATCTGCTCGAGTATCACGCGCTGCTCGCCTATGTAAAAGAGCATCGAGTGTCCGGCAAACAAAACTTTCTGCTTATCGATGAAGTTCAGATGTGCGACGGTTTTGAGCGTGCGATCAACAGCCTCCACGCATCCGAGCAGTACGACATATTCATTACCGGATCGAATGCCTTTTTGCTGTCGAGCGATCTGTCGACGCTCTTTACGGGGCGTACGTTTGAGATCGAGGTTTTCCCATTCTCGTTTGAGGAGTATCGACTCTATGGCGACGAGGGCGAGGTCGACCGCGACTTCGATGAGTACGCGAGAACCGGCGGTATGTCCGGCTCCTACCCTTATCCACTGCAGGAGCAGCGTTATCAATATCTCTCCAATGTCTTCAAAACGCTCATCGTGAGAGATATCGTGCAGCGGCATAACGTGAGAAACGAATCGGCGCTGCTGCGCATTGCCGATTACATGATGGACAACGTATCCAACATAACGTCGGCACGTAACATTACGGATATTTTGAACGCGGATGGGCTAAAGATAACGAACAAGACGGTCGGCACGTACATGGGGTGCCTGTGCGATGCGTTTGCCTTCTATAAAGTTCGTCGGTACGACATCCGCGGCAAAAAATACCTTAAGAGCGGCGAGAAGTATTACCTGGCAGACCACGCGTTCAAATACGCGCTGCTCGGTACACGTGATATGGATTGGGGACGCGTATACGAGAACATGGTGGCAATCGAGCTGCTGCGCCGCGGATACGAGGTATACGTCGGCGTGCTCTATAAAAAGGAAATAGACTTTGTAGCAATCAAGCGAAGCGAGAAGCTCTACATTCAGGTGAGCGACGACATCAGCTCGGATAAGACATTTGAACGCGAGATTTCACCACTGCTGAGCATTGGCGACGCGTACCCCAAGATGATTCTCGCCCGCACGCATCACGAGGCCACGGACCGCAATGGGGTGCAGATCGTGGACCTGGCGAGGTGGCTGTGCGACGAGGCCTAGCAGAAAGCCCTATTCCTCAAAACTGAAAATCTTTCGATTTTGAGGAATAGGGCCGATGCGTTGCCTAGTTCGCCGCTCGCGCTCGTGCTCGACTTAAGCCCCTGTCCTATCCCAGCTCCTGCATGCGGCGGTAGATTTCGCAGATACCCTTGATGGTGAGCTGTCCGTCGACCACGTCGAAGGCATCGGTCGAATCGGCGACGATGCTGGCGAGACCGCCCGTGGCGATAACGGTGGCATCCTCGCGGCCCAGCTCGCGCTTCATGCGCGCGACCAGGCCCTCAGCCATGGCGGCGGCGCCCATCACGGCGCCGACCTTGATGCACTCCTCGGTATCGCGGCCGATGGCGTGCTCGGGCGCCTCGAGCGGCACGCTGGCGAGCTTGGCGGCACGGGCGGCAAGCGCGTCCATGGAGATGCGAATGCCCGGCGCGATCGCTCCGCCAATGTAATAACCGTCCTCATCGATGACGTCGATATTGGTCGCGGTGCCAAAGTCCACCACGATTGCCGGCGCGCCGTAGAAAGTTTCGGCCGCAACGGCGTTAGCGACGCGATCGGCGCCTACGGCTTGGGGACGCGCCGCGCGCAGCTTGGTCACCGCGGCCGTCTGCGGCCCGATGACGATGGCGTCCGCGGCAATGCGGTCGGCCACGGCGTGCCATTCGCGCGAGAGCTGCGGCACCACGCCGGCAAAGGCGATCGCGTCGACCGCGTCGAGCGAAAGGCCGTACATCTTAAAGAAACCCATCAGGCGCACATGGATCTCGTCGGCGGTATAGGAGCGGTCGGTGGGCATGCGCCACGACTGCACCAGCTCGTCTCCGTCAAACAGGCCCATGGCCGTCTGCGTGTTTCCCATATCGATAGCGAGCAGCATGTCTACTCCCAGTGTTGGCATAAAAGGACGCGCACCATTGTATACGCGTCGCCGACGGCACTCGGCTGCGATTCGTTTACGGTGATAGGGGCTGAGGGGTTTAAATATGAAGGAATTATGCTCCACGAGTTTTTCCTTGCCGTTTACCGAACTCCCGCGTAATATTCTTTCTTGCGCACATGAGGCGCCCAGACATTGCGGGGTGGAGCAGTCTGGTAGCTCGCCGGGCTCATAACCCGGAGGTCGTAGGTTCAAATCCTGCCCCCGCGACCAAGAACTTGCAGCTCGTCGGCCTAGCCGACGAGCTTTTTTGTTATTCCGGGACCGTGTTCTCGGTCCAATTCTTGGCCTCTCAAACAAAATCTCGATCTGTAACATCTAGACCCGATTTAGGCGGCTAGGTGTTACAGATCGAGAAAAACCCGCTGTTGGGCTCATCCCATCCACCTGCCGCTACCTGCTGTCCGCCGATTTCCGTTGCGCTGCTGTATTCCCATGCCATATCCTCTAGATAACTACGCGGCATTATCGCCGCCGCGCCTACAAGAGAGGAATGTCCATGACCACACCTGCATCCAAGCTGCTCCAGCCCATTACGGTTGGCCCCCTTGAGCTCAAGAACCGCATTATGTTTCCGCCGCTGACCACCGGCTACGAGGAGCGTGACGGTTCCATCGGCGAGCGCAGCCTGGCTTTTTACGAGCGCTTGGCCCGTGGCGGCGTGAGCTACATCGTCATCGGCGACGTCGCTCCCGTCATGACCGCAAGCCCCACGCCCAAGCTGGCAACCGACGCCCAGATCCCCACGTTTAAGGCGCTGGCCGACGCCGTCCACAAGCACGGCGCCAAGGTCGCGCTGCAGCTGTTCCACCCCGAGTACGATGTGCCCGGTGTCGGCCGCATGGTCATGGGATCCATGGCCGCCGCCAAGGCCGCGCAGGAGGCCAAGGCCGCCGGCGACGAGGAGACCTTTGCCGCCAAGATGGCCGAGTCCAACGAGATCCGCAACCAGGCCTACGCCAAGCTGCATCACGACATGCAGCACTTTGTGAACGAGGCGAGCGTAGAGCAGCTCACCCAGATCAAGGAGGCCATCGCTGCCTCGGCCGCTCGCGCACAGCAGGCCGGGATCGACGCTATCGAGGTCCACGGCGACCGCCTGGTGGGTTCGCTGTGCTCGGCCATCCTCAACCAGCGCACCGACGAGTACGGTGGTTCGTTCGAGAACCGCGTTCGCTACGCGCTGGAG
>UQZC01000181.1 GCA_900545505.1 uncultured Collinsella sp. | reverse complement strand
GACCAGATCCAGCGGCTGCGCTCGGACAGGACGCGTGCGAACGGTCGTCAGGTCGTGACAGCGGCCCTGGGGTCGCCGCCCGATGATTAGCCGGGCGTCGTTCGACGCGTACTGCTCCGACGTCGAGAGCCTCAAGGCCAGGGCGACGGAGGTGGTCGAGAAGGCGGTCGGCGCCTGGCTGAGGGCAAACCCAGATGCCGGCGTCTCGGAAGTTCGCGAGGGCATCAAGGATATGCTCGCCTCTATCGTCGAGTCCTTCGACGGCGCTGCCGCGACCATCGCGGCGGAGTGGTACGACGAATCCGCGGAGCTCGCGCACGCCAAGCTGCCCAGCGCGGTGACCGAGATTGCCTATGCTCCCGAGCAGGTGGACGCGACCGTCCGATACCAGGTGAGGAAGCTCATTGAGGGGGACCGGGCCGGCTTCGCCACCGCTTGCGCCGACCTCGTTCGAGACCAGGTGGCGCGTAGCGTCAACGAGACCGTCATGGCAAACGCCAAGAGGGACCGCAAGCACGGCGTGCGCTTCGCCCGTATCGCGACGGGATCCGAGACGTGTGCCTTCTGCTACATGCTCGCGAGCCGAGGGGCTGTCTACCACAACCGCAAGACAGCCGGCGAGTTCAAGCACTTCCACCGGCACTGCGACTGCAAGGTCGTCCCAGGTTTCGAGGACGACCCGCTCGCGGTGCTCGTGGAGGGCCACGACCCCTCTGTTATGGCCGACCGCATGTACGAGATCGAGCAGCAGACAGGGCTCTCTTTCGCCAACAAGAGCGACCTGTCGAGGATCTCGGAGTACATGGCCATGCTCGACCGAGGATGGCTCTACGACGGGGAGGATGTCGTTGTCTCCTATCCAGACGATCAGACTAAATTGGAAATCGAGAGGGATCGGCCCTGGGAGAAGGCCGCTGCGGAAACGTTGGCCCGCAACGGCTTCGCAGCGCGTTTCGTCGTCGACCGCCGCGAGTACGTCGACCCCGACGACGGTCTTCTTAAGTTCATCGGCCTTCCGGATCTTGAAGGCGGAGTCGAGCTGAAATCTCTCATAAGGGCGAAGAGCGTCTCTGCCGTAGACAGGCACCTCAGGGACGCTTCCGGAAAAGAGGGGCTGTTCGCCTGCGTCATCGACAATCAGAGCGGAATCCTGCCAGACAGCGATGTCAGGGTTGCCATCCGGGAGAAGATGGGCAAGAGACGTGTCCGCAGGGTCGTGTTCATCACATCGGCTGGCGAGATTGAGTACATCGTCAAATAGAAAAAGCCTCGAAGGGACCATAAAGGCCCAATCAAGGCTCTTTCATCAGCAATTGCTGAGTTCATTTTATCACTCTGTTGAACAAAGGCGCATTCGGTGCGCCTTTTTCATACTCACGCCCACCGCCGGCGGAAACGGCGGTACCACCGCGCCCAGCGGGTAACTGGGCTCGTCCACGCCCGAGCGGGCGGATCCGCACAGAAAGGAATAGAGGATGTCCGAGGAGTTCACCCCCATCGAATCGCAGGAGGCCTTCGACGCCGCCATCAAGGAGCGCATCGAGCGCGCCAAGGAGAGCGTCAGAAAGGACTACGCCGATTACGACGCCGTCAAGAAGGAGCTCGAGGAGCTCAAGGGCAAGGGCGCTGGGGACGGCGACCGTATCAAGGGCCTCGAGGAAAAGGTCGCCGCGTTCGAGAAGGAGAGGGCGGAGCGCGAGGAGGCGGATAAGGCAGAGAAGCTCCGCAAAAAGGTCTCCGAGGAGACCGGCGTCCCGGTCGAGCTCATCCAGGGCGCCGACGAGGAGTCCATGAAGGCGTTCGCAGAGTCCGTCGCGAAGTTCGCCAAGAAGCCCGCGGCCCCCAAGGTCCCACGCGGCGGCGAGCGCGGTGTCGGTGAGGACGACTCGGCCATGAAGGACTACATCAAGAAACTCATCCCCTAGAAAGGAAACCAAATGGCAACCAGCATCAAAAGCTCGAAGGTGAAGCTCCCCTCCGAGGTCGTCACCGAGATCATCAACAAGGCGAAGGACGGCTCCACCATTGCCGCCCTGTCCCCGGCAAAGCCCAAGAAGTTCGCCGACAGCACTCACATGGTCTTCAACCCGAGCGCCGAGGCGGAGGTCGTCGAGGAGGGCGCCAAGAAGGGCAGCTACGACATCGACCTCACCCCGCGCGAGGGCAAGCGCTTCAAGGTCGTCACCACCACGCGCGTCTCCGACGAGCTCGTCTGGGCGGACGAGGACAACAAGCTGGAGATCGTCTCGAGCATCCTCGAAGACCAAGCCGCGGCGATCTCCCGTGCCATCGACTACGTCGTCTACCACGCCGTCAACCCCAAATCGGGTGCCGTCATGGACGGCTACAAGTCCCTCACCTCAGAGGCGCGCTCACTCACGGCTACCTCCGACCCCGTGTCCGACATCGATGCCCTCGTCGACCTCCTCGAGGACTACGACATCAACGGCATGGCTCTCTCCAAGAAGTACGCCTCCGAGCTCCGCAAGATCCGCGTTCCCGCCACGGGACTCCGACTCTTCCCCGAGATTCCGCTCAACCTGGACGCCGGCTCCATCGATGGCGTGACCGCCGCCACCTCCGGGACCGTAAGCGGCCGCAAGTGCACGGTCGATCCCAAAGTCAAGGCGATCATGGGCGACTTCTCCCTCATCAACTGGGGCATGGTTCGTGACATGTGGTCCGAGGTCATCGAGTACGGCGACCCCGACAACACCGGCCAGGACCTCAAGGGAGCCAACCAGATCGCGTACCGCACCGAGGCCGTTCTCTCCTATGTGGTGTTCGACCCCAACGGCTTCGCCGTCCTCAAGTCGGCGTAAGGAGCGGGTATGCAGCTTGTCCAGAAATTTATCGTCGAGGACGCCAGCAAGGCGTCCCCGCTCCTCCCGCAGCACGTCGCGCTCGTCGGCCCCGATGGTCAGCCGCTCGAGGCGGTCAACTTCAAACAGGCGGCCAACCCGGGGGCCAGCCCGACTGTCGCGAAGGTCGTCTCCGCACTCGTCGAGGCCGGAATCATGGCCCCCTCCGGGGAGTAGCGTGTCCGCCGCAAGCCCGCTCGCAACGGTCCAGGACTACTCCGCCCGGTACCCGGGGGGAGACGATGCCAGGGTGCCGGCCCTCCTCGAAGACGCCTCGGCGATGCTGGTGTCGCTTTACCGGCACGGTGTCCCATATCGCGAGGGGGACAGCGCCCCGTTCGATTTAAACGCCAAGGCCGTCTGCTGCGCCATGGTGTCTCGCGCGATCAACGCCGGGGCGGGGGTGTTCGGCGCGACGCAGGTCCAACAGACGGCGGGGGGCTACAGCGCCTCCGCGTCGTTCGCCGGGCCGACCGGCGACCTGTTCACGACGAAGTCCGACTTGGAGCGTCTCGGGCTCAGCGGGCAGCGCATCTGGTCAATCGCGCCCATGACCGCAGCGGACCGGAAGGGGGAAGCCGATGTTTAAGACCGTCACCGTCCAGGTGATCGCCCCGCAGGAGCCCGCTACCGACGCCCATGGCAACGCCGTGCGCGAGCTCGGCGCCGCCGAGGACGTCGCAGGCGTGCTGCCCCAGCCGGGCGGCACGGCCGACCTCTCCGCATCGCGGCCCGAGGGCACCGTCGTATCCATGACGTTCCACTGGCCGCGCGGAGACCGCCGCTCACTGCGCCGATGCCTCATCAGG
>UQZC01000180.1 GCA_900545505.1 uncultured Collinsella sp. | reverse complement strand
TCATCTCGTTAACCCGGTTAACGAGTCGACGCTGCACGAGCCCCTGCCGGGCAATCTGCCGCTCAAACCGTCGCTTGCGTACAGAAGTACGCGGCGCTCCTCTTTCGTGACACCTTGCCACGGCAGGGACTCGCTCGCTGACTTATGCTCAACCTATGGTTCAACCTTGCTTGCTAGATACGGTCGCTGTTGTGTTATTCTAGAACAGACGTTCGTGAATAGTGCGCGGGGCCTTGCCTTGTGCTTTGAAAAAGACGAGGGGAGGTTGGCTTGGTTATCTTGGGCATTGACCCCGGTTTGGCTCATACGGGTTGGGGGATTATCGAGGAGCGTCGTGGCGAGGTTCGCTGCCGTGCCTATGGCTGCATCGAGACCAGTGCCGGAAGTCCGCTCGCGGTGCGCCTGTCGCATATCGCCCGCGACCTCAAGGGTGTCGTGGAGCGCTACCGCCCCGATACCGCTGCTATCGAGAGCATTTACTTTGGCGCCAACGTTCGCTCGGCCATCCCTACGGCTCATGCCCGTGGTGCTGCACTCGTGGCGCTTTCGGAATGCGCGCTCGAGATTGGCGAGTACACGCCCATGCAGATCAAACAGGCTGTTGTGGGCACCGGCGCCGCGGACAAACGGCAGGTCGCCTACATGGTGCGCACGCTCACGCAGCTCGACCACGACCCGCATCCCGACCATGCCGCCGATGCCCTGGCCTGCGCCATCTGCCACGTAAACCTCAGCCGCACCCGCGCCCTCACCGGTGGCGAGTTCTATCAACAGAGAGGAACCGGATACTGATGATTTCCCAGCTCCATGGAACGCTTGTCGAGGCCACGATGAGCTCTGCTGTCGTCGATGTGTCGGGCGTTGGCTTTGAGCTCGGCATCTCGGGCAGCACTGCGGCCACGTTGCCGACGCCCGGCGGCGAGGTCCGCCTCTATACGCGTATGCAGGTGCGCGAGGACGCCATGACACTTTTCGGTTTTTCCTCCAAGGATGAGCGCACGATGTTCGATCGGCTCGTGTCCGTCTCGGGCGTTGGCCCGCGCTTGGCGCTCGCCGTGCTTTCCACCTATACCGTGGGGCAGCTGTATTCGCTGGTGATGGCCGAGGACGACAAGGGCATGGCCAAGGTACCCGGTGTGGGCAAAAAGACAGCTCAGCGCCTGATCCTGGAACTCAAGAGCACCTTTGCCAAGGATAAGGGCTTTGTGCCGGTCGACGTGATTCCCGGCCAGGTTGCGATGCCCGTGCCCGCTGCTGCTCCCTCGGCCATCGATGATGCCCGTGCGGCGCTCCTTTCCATGGGCTTTAGCCCGCAGGAGACCGATGTTGCCCTGAGCGGGTATGATGGGCAGAATATGCGTGTCGAGGATCTGCTCGGCGCGGCGCTTAAGCGACTCGGAATGGATGCGTGATGTGGGAAGCCGATGACTCTCAGGACCTGTGGGCGACGCCCGGTAACTCGCCGGCGGCATCCATGGCGCACGGCGAGCGCATGGTGGGCTCGGAGCTGACGGCCGAGGACCTCGATGTCGACCGCACTTTGCGCCCCCAGCGCCTGGACGACTACTGCGGCCAGGAGCACATCAAGCAGAGCCTGCGCGTGTTGATCGAAGCGGCGCAGAACCGTGGCGAGACGCTCGACCACGTGATTTTCTCGGGTCCTCCGGGCCTGGGCAAGACCACGCTGGCCACCGTTATCGCCAACGAGCTGGGCGCTCAGATTAAGACCACGAGTGGCCCCGCCATCGCGCGCACGGGCGACCTGGCGGCCATCCTTACTAACTTGCAGCCGGGTGATGTGCTGTTTATCGACGAGATCCACCGCCTCAACCGTTCGGTCGAGGAGGTCCTGTACCCCGCGATGGAGGACTTTGCCCTCGATATCGTGATTGGCAAGGGTCCGGCGGCGCGCTCGATTCGCCTGGATATCCCCAAGTTTACGCTGGTAGCGGCAACGACTCGCTCGGGCATGTTGACCGGCCCACTACGCGACCGTTTTGGCATTTCGTATCGCCTGGATTACTACACCGTCGAGGAGCTCGCCCAGATTGTGACACGCTCGGCGACCATTCTGGGTGTGACGATCGACCATGCCAGTGCACTCGAGATCGGCTCGCGTTCCCGCGGTACGCCGCGTCTTGCCAACCGTCTGCTCAAGCGCGTGCGCGACTACGCGCAGGTGCGCGGCAACGGTCCTATTGAGCTTGACATTTGCCGTCAGGCGCTCGAGTTCTTTAAGATCGACGAGCTTGGTCTGGACTGGATGGACATTCGCATCTTGGAGACGCTTGCCAAGACGTTCTCCGGCCGTGCCGTGGGCCTGACGACGCTTGCTAGCGCGGTGGGCGAGGACCCGGGTACGCTTGAGGATGTCTACGAGCCCTATCTGCTGCAGTGCGGCTTGATGATTCGCACGCCCCAGGGCCGCCAGGCAACGCTTCGCACCTTTGAGCATTTGGGTATTGAACCGACCCTGTAGGAATGGGCTTGTTTTAGCGCATCTGTAGGCTATCGCTGGGCATCGGGTAAACATATCGCCGTTCATCGGTTATGGGCGTTTTACTATTGCGCGCCCGTGCTATGCTGAATTGGTCTTTTTCTCATTCGGTAACGAAAGGACCGCCCATGCCTACTGACATCGAAATCGCACGTTCTGTCACGCCGCTGCCTATTACCGAGGTGGCCAAGAACGCCGGCGTCGACGTTAAGCACCTTATTCCGTACGGCTTCGACAAGGCTAAGGTCGACTATTCACTGCTCAACGAGCCGACTGATCACCAGGCCAAGCTCGTTCTCGTGACCGCTATCAACCCAACGCCTGCGGGCGAGGGCAAGACCACCACGACCATCGGTCTGGCCGATGGCCTGCGTCGCCGCGGCGTCAAGAGTGCCGTGGCCCTGCGCGAGCCTTCGCTCGGCCCTGTCTTTGGCGTTAAGGGCGGTGCTGCCGGTGGCGGCTGGGCTCAGGTGATCCCCATGGAGGATATCAACCTGCACTTTACCGGCGACTTCCACGCTATCGGTGCTGCCAACAACCTGCTGGCCGCCATGCTTGATAACCACATCCAGCAGGGCAATCAGCTCGGTATTGACGTTAAGCGCATCACCTGGAAGCGCGTCGTCGACATGAACGACCGTCAGCTGCGCCATGTTATCGATGGCATTGGTGGTAAGGCCCAGGGCGTGCCGCGCGAGGACGGCTTCGACATCACCGTCGCCTCCGAGGTCATGGCAATCCTGTGCCTGTCTACGAGCATCAACGACCTCAAGGAACGCTTGGGTGAGATTGTCGTCGGCTATAGCTTTGCCGGCGAGCCCGTCCGTGCCCGCGACCTCAAGGCCCAGGGTGCCATGGCCGCGTTGCTTAAGGACGCGCTCAAGCCCAACCTGGTGCAAACGCTCGAGGGCACGCCCGCGTTTGTCCACGGCGGTCCCTTCGCCAACATTGCCCACGGCTGCAACTCTATCATGGCCACGCGTATGGCGATGCGCTTTGGCGATGTCGCTATTACCGAGGCCGGCTTCGGTGCCGATCTGGGTGCCGAGAAGTTCCTCGACATCAAGTGCCGCATGACGGGCGTTCGCCCCAGCGCTGTCGTGATCGTCGCGACCGCTCGTGCGCTGAAGTACAACGGTGGCGTCGCCAAGGCCGACCTCAACGAGGAGAATCTCGAGGCACTCAAGGCTGGCATGCCCAA
>UQZC01000179.1 GCA_900545505.1 uncultured Collinsella sp. | reverse complement strand
GTCAACAACATAGCATGTCGGAGTGGCGGAATTGGCAGACGCGCTAGCTTGAGGTGCTAGTGACCGCTTTTTGGTCATGCGGGTTCAAGTCCCGCCTCCGACACCATCGCATTTGAGAAGCCTCTTCGGAGGCTTTTTTGTTACCGATAGACGGTGGGGTCCACGATGGAAACGCTTGAACGCAACGAGTGGGCAGACGTTGCCCAACTAGTCGAGATCACGAGCGATGCTGTCATCATCTGCGAGCTCGACGGAACCATTCTGCATGTGAATAATCGCTTACTTGGTTTGATGTGCGAGGAACGCGCCGACGTCATCGGTGGAGATGTTAAAGACGTCCTGTACTCGTCCGCTTTTGAACGTGCGACGGAACATCGTCTGCCATTTGAAACTGATGGCTCCGAGAACGAATTGATGCTCAAGCTGAGTGACGGCTCCTTTATCCCCGTCTTGGTTCGTGCGGGCTCCGTAACGCCTCCACGCATCTTTGGGCGCCGCGCACCACGTGTCCTTGTGGCGCTTCATAGTATCGAGGAACAGTATTCTCACGACCGTCAGCTCAAGCGTGCTCTTTCGGAGCTTAGAGTAGCTAACAAGCGCCTCTCTGGCACGCTCTCGGTCATTATGAGTACCGTGGGCTCCGATGAGCTGCCCAGCCTACTTGATACCGTTTTGAACCAGCTTGTAGGAACGCTCGATGCTTCGGGTGCCGCTATCTATTTTTCTGAGAGCGGCGGTTTTAAACTTCGCGGTGTTTCCAAGGAGCTGTACGACAGCTACCTGCCTGAGTTTTTGCCGTATGGCGCTGGCATTCCGACGTATGTTCTTCGTGAGTCGCGTGCCTGTCGCTTGTCGATTCAACAGGACCTTAAGGGTGATAAGGCCGCCTCCGGTATGTTTATGGACTTGGACAATCGTTCTAAGCACCTGTTGCGCATGCAGGATATGCCTCCGTACCGCAGCGAGATCTGTCTTCCCGTTTTTTACGGTACGCAGATTCTTGGCGTGCTGGAAGTTGGTTGGAAACGCCCCCAGGCACCGCTCGCCTATGACGTTAATGTGCTCGAGGTCATTTGCGATTACCTATCTATCCAGCTGGTCGGCATGGCATCGAGCCTTCGCTCCCGTCGCACGGCCGAGCTTGGCCGCTCGCTCAATGTCTTGCGTGATGAGTTGTTTACCTTTCTAGACGATTCCGCCGCGGCTACCCAGGCGGTATCGTCCGAGATCTGCAATATGCTTAACTGCCATTTTTGCCCTGTTGAGTATGACGCCAGTCTGGATTCCTACGTCATAGATTTTGAAGGCGGCAGTCGCGTTGCTTTGCCGGACGATCCCGAGAAGCTTTTCTTTTCCACGACGGCGCCAGCGGCACGTCTGGGGGCTGGCCCTGATGGCTTTGAGGCATCTGTTTTGGGCGGTACGAGTGCCGAGGACCTTAAACACGTCCGTATAACTCGCGTTGACGAATCGATGCCTATGGGAGGCTGGCTTAGGGCGCATGGCCTGCCTTGTCAAGGTCTCTACGTCGACTCCGGCATCGAGGCGGGGCGCCCGCGCTCTGAGGGTGATGGTAAGCACAGTAACGACGCGATTGTTCCTGCTTCTGTTGCGAAGAGCCCGACGACGCGCGCGCTGCTGCTTCGTGATGGTAGCCAAGAGCCGATTGATGACCTTGAATATGACTACTTGGTGCACTTGGCGCATGACTTTGAACTGATCTACGAAGGCGAATCTCAAAAGCGCGAGGAGCGCCATATCGCTCAGACCCTTCAGATTGGCATGAGAAATTCCCTGGGGGATGTTCCGGGTATCGCAACCGATTCGGTGTACCTGTCGGCCACGAACTCGGCGTTGGTCGGCGGCGATTTCTATACGCTCATCCGTCTTCCCGACGACTGCGCCGTCATGATTCTGGGCGATGTGTCTGGCAAAGGCATTGAGGCTGCATCGATGTCCGCGCTCGTCAAGACGGCCCTGACGGCATATGCCTGGGAGGGCGCTGGACCGGCCCGCATGGCACGCTCCCTTAACAGCATGCTCATGGGCTTCTCGAGGGTCGAGACGTTCGTGACGGCCTTTATCGCCAAGATTGACCTTAAAGCCGGACGCGCAACGTATTGTTCGGCGGGCCATCCTCCGACTATGGTCATCAGGTCAGAGTCGATGCCGCTGGGTGGCGGCGAGGCTCGTGGGGGAGAGGTCGAGCTGCTTGGGTGCCAATCGGGCGTGATCGGTGCCTTTGAGAGCATGGTCTACGAGACGGGCGTGTTTACATTCGCTCCTGGTGACATGCTATTTATGTATACCGACGGAACAATCGAAGCACGTGATCGCTCGGGTGCTTTCTTTGGCGAACAACGCCTTCGCGATCTTCTGCTCTCTGTCTCGGGTGAGGGCGTATCGGGAATCTGCAGCAAGGTTTTGGGCGAGCTTGACCGCTTTACCGAGTCGGCGCTGAACGATGACATCGCGCTGGTCTCCCTTGAGTTTTTACGGGGTCGATCGTAGGTCACGACGCCTGACGGGCAAAATCCCTACGGTTGAAGAAACGTGTGCATCGAGCGAGCTCTTTTGGGGAACCATGGTCGTATGAATGAGTGGAATGACATAGCGGTTTTGACGCCACCGGGCGATATCGACATCGCCTCGGTGCCCGCACTGCGCCGACGGTTGGATAATTTGATCGACCGGGGCGTGCGTCGTGTTGTCATCAATTGCCAGACCGTGGGCTTTATCGACTCGACGGGTTTGGCGTTTTTGCTTACACGTGCTAGAGAGCTTATGAGGCATGAGGGGCTGCTTTCGCTCGTTAACGCCTCCGATGAGGTCGTTCGCTTTTTGGAAATTGCCCGGCTTGTCGACATCCTTCATGTCGCGGGCCCGGCGCGGGAGTCGATTCCCGCCATTCCGGTGGGGGAGTTGCCGCGATGGAGCAAGAGCGTCGAAGTGCAGCGAGGCATCGAGAATCTCCCGTATTATCGGCACCGTGTGGCCGAGCTCCTCGAATCGCTTCCCCTGAGGCGTGACGAGCGCTACGATGTCGCATTGGCGTCGGGGGAGGCGCTGGGTAATGCCTATGACCATGCAGGCGGTATTGGGTGCGTCCTGACGGTTCAGGCCTATGGCGATCGCGTTGTGGTTGAGGTGCTTGATCGAGGTGCCGGCTATTCTATCGATGAAACGAGCGAACCGGTCGCATCTGAGGAGCGCGGCCGTGGTATCAAGCTTATGCGTATGCTCGTCGATAACGTGGAGGTTGCTCGTCGTACGGACGGCGCCGGCACGCGCGTGCAGATGGTGAAGCTGTTTAGCGGAGCGCTGGAATCGTGTGCCTAGCCAATCGCTTTAGCGCGTTTAGCTACTAAGAACATGCGGCAGACAAGTTTTTTGAAAAAAGTACTTGCGTCTTTTGGACAACTCGCGTAAATTAATAACCCGCAAGCGGACATGGCTCAGTTGGTAGAGCACAACCTTGCCAAGGTTGGGGTCGCCCCGTTGTCCGCTCCATTGCATTTCCGGACCGGTTAGGCGGTCCTTTTTCGGCGAAGTGGCCAAGTGGTAAGGCAGAGGCCTGCAAAGCCTTTACCCCCGGTTCGAATCCGGGCTTCGCCTCCAGGCAACATCCGGGCGCTCCGGCGCCCGTTTTGTTTTACATATGCGGACATGGCTCAGTTGGTAGAGCACAACCTTGCCAAGGTTGGGGT
>UQZC01000178.1 GCA_900545505.1 uncultured Collinsella sp. | reverse complement strand
CACGCTTCCGCGCGTGCGACAACCTGCGAACGAACGGCGAAGGCCGCCTGGAATACGATCAAGGCGGCCTTCGCCATACACGACTCAACCAGTCGTTATTTCTTATTGCGCATCTGCGCTTCCATCTGGCGCAGCAGGTCCATATCGGACTTGGGGCCGCCCGTACCCAGGCCGCCCATGCCGCCCAGACCCATAGCGTCCAGGCCAGGGATATTGGGCATGCGCATCTTCTTGCCCTTCTTGCCCTTTTTGCCCTTCTTGCCGCCGGCCTGAGCCTGATTGGCCATCGTGCGCATGCGGCCCATCATCTTGTTCATCTCGCCCCACTGCTTCATAAGGCTATTGACCTCTGTGGGAGTCACGCCGGCGCCCTTGGCAATGCGGGCACGGCGCTGGCCGTTAATGATGGAAGGACGCAGACGCTCCTCCTTGGTCATCGACATGATGATGGCCTCGTTCTTGTCGAAGATGCCCTCGTCCAGGTTGCCGCCCATCTGGTTGAGCGCACGCTGGCCGCCGGGGAGCATGCCCAGGATGCCCTTCATGCCGCCCATCTTCTTGACGGCCTTCATCTGGTCGAGCATGTCATTCATGGTGAAGCCCTCGCGCAGCATGCGCTCGGCGGCCTCGAGCTGCTCGGCATCGGCGGCCTCCTGGGCCTTCTCGATAATGCCGACAACGTCGCCCATACCCAGAATGCGCTTGGCCATACGATCGGGGTAGAACGGCTCAAGCGAATCGAGTTTCTCGCCCATGCTCACGAACTTGATGGGCTTGCCGGTCACCTGGCGCACGGAAAGCGCGCCGCCGCCACGAGCGTCGCCATCGAGCTTGGAGATGATCACGCCGTCAAAGTCGGTGCGCTCGGCGAAGGTCGAGACGACGTTGACGATATCCTGGCCGGTCATGGCATCGACGACCATCAGCACCTGATCGGGCTTGACAGCCTTCTTGATATCCACGGCCTCCTGCATCATCTGCTCGTCGATCTGCAGACGACCGGCGGTATCGACGATGACCACATCGCGCAGGTGGTCGACGGCCTCCTGGATGGCACCCTTGGCAATGTCGACCGGGTGCGCGCCGTCACCGCGGAAGACTGGCACGCCGATCTCGCCACCGAGCGTGGCCAGCTGGTCGGCAGCGGCGGGACGATAGACGTCGCACGCGGCGAGCAGCGGCGAGCGGCCCTGCTTCTTGAGCAGGTAGGCCAGCTTTACGGCCGCCGTGGTCTTACCGGAGCCCTGCAGGCCCACGAGCATGATGACATTGGGAATGCGATTGCTAAAGACGAGCTTGCTCTCGGTTGAGCCAAGCATCTCGGTGAGCTCGTCGAGCACGATCTTGACGACGTTTTGCGCCGGCGACAGCGACTCCATGACCTCAGCGGTCATGCAGCGCTCCTTGGTCTTGGCGACGAACTCCTTGACGACCTTAAAGTTAACGTCGGCCTCGAGCAGTGCCATGCGAATATCGCGCATGGCCGAAGTAATATCGGCCTCGGTCAGCTTGCCCTTGCCGCGCAGGCGGTCAAATGTGTCGTTGAGGCGATCGCTCAGGGAATCAAACACTAGTCACTCCTTAATTGGACTCGCCCACCAGGGCGCGGCAGAAATCTTTGGCATTGAACTCCTGCAGGTCATCGACCTGCTCGCCCACGCCCACGCGCAGGATCGGGAGCTTGAGTTTCTCGGCCACGGCCATGGCGATACCGCCCTTAGCCGTGCCGTCGAGCTTAGTCATGATAATACCGTCCAGGCCCAGCGCCTCGTTAAACTCGAGCGCCTGGTTCAGACCGTTTTGACCCGTCGCGGCGTCGATCACAAGCACGACCGAAACCGGCATGGGACCGGCGGCCATATTGGCGGCGCGCTTACGGGTCACATTGACCACCTTGGCAAGCTCGCGCATGAGCTCAGGGCTCGTGTGCAGACGGCCGGCGGTATCGATGAGCACCAGGTCACTGCCGCGCTTATCGGCCTCGTCGAGCACGTCATAGCACACGCTCGCCGGATCGGAGCCGCGGTCACGCTTGATAACCGGTACGCCGGCACGCTGCCCCCACACATCGAGCTGCTCGATGGCGGCGGCGCGGAAGGTGTCGGCCGAACCGATCACCACGTTCTTGCCGCGGGCAGCCATGGCGCTCGCGATCTTACCGACCGTCGTGGTCTTGCCGGCACCGTTAATGCCCACAAACAGCACGCAGCTCGGCGTATCGGAAAACGGATCTCGCTCGATGGGCACAAAGTGCTGCTCAAGCTGCTCGGCCAGGGCACGGCGAAGCTGCGGAGCGGTCTTGAGGTTCTTCTTGGCCGCGGCATCGCGCAGGTCATCGGAGACCTTGATAGCGACCTCGGCGCCCATGTCACCCATGACGAGGGTGTCCTCCAGGTCCTCCCAAAAATCCTCGTCGACCTCGCCGCCAAAGTAGAAGACCTCGTTGAGGGCCTCGCGGCTGCGCTCAAGTCCGCGCGAGAGAGCATCGAAGAATCCCATTATGCATTCACGACCTTTCCGGTTTCGCAATCGAGTTTTTGCGAGACGACGCGACTGACGCCGTCGGCTTGCATCGAGACGCCGTAGAGGACGTCAGCGTCCTCCATAGTACGGCGTTGATGCGAGATAACCAAGAGCTGCGTATCGGAACGCAACACGTCGAGTGCGCCGATGAGCTTGGACAGGTTGGCGTCATCGAGTGCCGCCTCGACCTCGTCCAGCACATAGAACGGCACCGTGCGCGTGCGGTACACAGCAAAGAGCAGGGCGAGCGCCGTCAGGCTCTTCTCGCCGCCCGACATGAGCATCATCTTGGTGATGCGCTTGCCGCGCGGCTGCGCCACGACCTCGATACCCGTCTCGGCAGGATGCTCGGGATCGGTCATCTCCAGATGAGCCTGGCCGCCCGGGAAGAGCATAGCGAAGATCTCGCGGAAGTTCGCGTCGACCTTCTCAAACGTCACCAGGAAGGCCTTCCGCATCTTGCGATCAATGGCCACCGTGATCTTGGTGAGCGCCTTGCGCGCGCTCTCCAGATCGGCCAGCTGCTCCTCGATGTAGTCGGCACGGCGCTTGAGCTGCTCGTACTCCTCCATGGCAACTTGGTTAACGGGACCAAGGTTGTTGATCTGGCGCACAAGCTGGTTGAGTTCGCGCTCGGCGGCATCGCGGTCCGTGGGCGCCGGAAGCATGAGCGCTTCCTCGAGCACCGTCGTGCCATCGGCGGTAATGGCCTTGATGGCAGCCTCGACCTGCACCTCGAGCTTGCCACGCGCGACCTTGAACTCGTTTTGCGTGGCAGAGGCGGTATCGACTCGCTCCTTAGCGCGGGCAACCTCTGCCTTGGCATCCTCGATGGTCTTCTTGAGCGAAGCGGAGTCCGCCTCCTCCAGAGAGGCCTGGTCACGCAGGCGCGCTGCCCAATCCGACGCGCGTTCCAACAGGGCAGAATAGCGTTCGTGCATGGGGTCGACGCGCAGGCGCAGCAGCTCGAGCGAGCGCGAAGCCTGGCGTGTTCCGCGGATACGACGGTCGATGCCCTCAAGACGATGCTCAAGGTCGGGCACGCGGCCCTTCAGCGAACGCAGGCGCTCGCTCGTCTGAGCCAGGCGGACCTTGGCATCGGCGAGCTTACCGGCTGCCTCGGAGTCGTCACGGCGCACGCGATCGAGCTCGTCGTTGGCTTCGGCAATCTGAAGAACCAGGTCGCTTGCCTGCGCACGGGCCTCGTCG
>UQZC01000177.1 GCA_900545505.1 uncultured Collinsella sp. | reverse complement strand
TTTAAGCTATGAGCGATATCGCTTAGAGCTTGATGTCGATGTCGACGCCAGCGGGGAGGTCGAGACGCATGAGTGAATCAACGGTGCCCGAGGTGGGGTCGAGGATGTCGATGAGGCGCTTGTGGGTGCGCATCTCGAACTGCTCACGGGAGTCCTTGTTCACGTGCGGCGAGCGGATAACCGTGTACAGGTTGCGCTCGGTGGGCAGGGGGACAGGACCGGAAACGCGAGCGCCGGTCTTCTGAGCGGTCTCGACGATGAGCTTCGCGGACTGATCGACGACCTCGTGATCATAGCCCTTGAGGCGAATGCGGATCTTCTGGGTAGCCAACTTAAACCTCCAAAGAGTGCGAGAGATGTTCTCGCAGGATTACGTAACAGGGAGCTCGAACTTAGGCGTTCTTGCTCATGACCTCGTCCACGATGGACTTGGGCGCGGGCTCATAAGAGTCGAACTGCATCGTGTAGGATGCACGGCCCTGGGTCTGGGAGCGAAGGTCGGTAGCGTAACCGAACATCTCGCCCAGCGGCACCTTGGCACGGATGAGCTTGCTGTTCTTGCGATCCTCCATGCCCTCGATCTTGCCGCGGCGACCGGAGAGGTTGCCCATAACGTCGCCCATGTACTGCTCGGGGGTCTCGACCTCGACAGCCATGATCGGCTCGAGCAGCTGCGGATCGGACTTCTTGAGGGCGTCCTTGATAGCCATGGAACCGGCGATCTTGAAGGCGGCCTCGGAGGAGTCGACCTCGTGGTAAGAACCGTCGAACAGGGTGACCTTAACGTCGAGGACCGGGAAGCCGGCGATAACACCGGTGTTCAGGGCCTCCTGGATGCCCTTGTCGATGGACGGGATGTACTCCTTGGGCACGACGCCGCCGACGATAGCGTTGACGAACTCGTAGCCGAAGCCCTCCTCCATCTTCTCGAGCTTGATGACAGCGTGGCCGTACTGACCGCGACCGCCGGACTGACGGACGAACTTGCCCTCAGCCTTCTCGACGTCGTGACCAGCGGTCTCGCGGTAGGCAACCTGGGGCTTACCAACGTTAGCGTCAACCTTGAACTCGCGGAGCAGACGGTCGACGATGATCTCGAGGTGCAGCTCGCCCATGCCGGCGATGATGGTCTGGCCGGTCTCGTGGTTGGTGGACACCTGGAAGGTCGGGTCCTCCTCGGCGAGCTTGGTCAGAGCCAGGGACATCTTGTCCTGCTCGGCCTTGGTCTTGGGCTCGATGGCAACGTCGATAACGGGCTTAGCGAACTCGATCTTCTCGAGGACGATCTCCTTGCCCTCGGCGCACAGGGTGTCACCGGTGGTGGAGTTCTTGAAGCCGACGCAAGCGACGATGTCGCCGGCGGCAGCGTCGTCGCGGTCGATACGCTCGGCGGCGTTCATCTCGAGGATGCGGCCGAGGCGCTCGCGCTGACCGTTGGAAGCGTTGACCACGTAGGAGCCGGACTCGGCGCGGCCGGAGTAAACGCGGACGTAGGTGAGCTTACCGACGAACGGGTCGGTCATGATCTTGAAGACCAGGCCGGAGAAGGGCTCGTCGAAGGAAGGATGACGCTGGATCTCCTCGCCGGTGTCCGGATCGGTACCGGTGACGGCCTCGACGTCGAGCGGGCTGGGCAGGTAGTCGACGACAGCGTCGAGCAGCTCCTGGACGCCCTTGTTCTTGTAGGCTGAGCCCACAAAGACGAGGTTGAGCTCGTTGGCCAGAACGCCCTTGCGCAGAGCAGCCTTGAGCTCCTCGACGGTGAAGTCCTCCTCCATGAGGATCTTCTCCATGAGCTCGTCGTCAAAGCTGGCAGCAGCGTCAAGGAGCTCCTCGCGCTTGGTGGCAGCGATGTCGGCAAACTCAGCCGGGATCTCGTCCATCGGCTCGGGGTAGGTCATACCCTTCTCGTCGGCCTTGAAGTCCCATGCAGTCATGGTAACCAGGTCGATGACGCCCCAGAAGTTGTCCTCGGCGCCCATCGGGACCTGAGCGGCCACGGCGTTAGCGTCGAGACGATCCTTCATGGTCTCGATAGCGTTGAAGAAGTCAGCGCCCACGCGGTCATACTTGTTGATGAAGGCGATGCGGGGGACGTTGAAGGTAGAAGCCTGACGCCAAACGGTCTCAGACTGGGGCTGAACGCCGGCAACGGCGTCGAAGACGGCGACAGCGCCATCGAGGACGCGCAGGCAGCGCTCGACCTCGGCGGTGAAGTCAACGTGGCCCGGGGTGTCGATGATCTGGATGCGGTAGTCCTTACCGTCCTTGTTCCAGAAGCACGTGGTAGCAGCGGAGGTAATGGTTACGCCGCGCTCCTGCTCCTGAACCATCCAGTCCATGGTGGCAGCGCCCTCATGGACCTCACCGATCTTGTGGGTCTTACCGGTGTAGTAAAGAATACGCTCGGTCGTGGTGGTCTTACCGGCATCGATGTGGGCCATGATGCCGATGTTACGGGTATCGGAAAGCTTGTACTTAGGCTTAGCCATGTTAGTTCCTTACCTTAACTTACCAACGATAGTGAGAGAACGCGCGGTTGGCCTCGGCCATCTTGAAGACGTCCTCACGCTTCTTGACGGAAGCGCCCAGGCCGTTGGAAGCGTCGAGGATCTCGTTGGCGAGACGCTCGGCCATGGTCTTCTCCTTGCGAGCGCGGGAGAAGTTGACGATCCAGCGGATACCCAGAGCGGTGGAACGACGGGAGTTGACCTCCATCGGGACCTGATAGGTAGCGCCACCGACACGCTTGGGCTTAACCTCGAGCGTGGGCTTAACGTTGTCCATAGCCTTCTTGAAGGTAGCGAGAGCGTCGCCACCCTCGGACTTCTCGGCAACGATCTCGAAAGCGGTGTAAACGATGCGCTCAGCGGTGGCCTTCTTGCCGTCAAGAAGGACCTTGTTGATGAGCTGAGTCACCAGGCGGTTGTTGTAAACGGCGTCAGGCTGAACCTCACGACGATTAGCTGCTGCACGACGCGGCATGTGAAATCTCCTTAAGTGTCTACCGTGCGGCGCTTAGGCGGCACACGGCGAAAATATCAAAACGTTATCTGGCTTATTTAGCCTTGGGGCGCTTAGCACCGTACTTGGAACGGGCCTGCATACGGTTCTGGACCGGAGCAGCGTCGTAGGCGCCACGGATGACGTGATAACGGACACCAGGGAGGTCACGGACACGACCGCCGCGGACGAGCACGATGGAGTGCTCCTGCAGGTTGTGGCCCTCACCCGGGATGTAAGCAGTAACTTCGATGCCGTTGACAAGGCGAACACGGGCAACCTTACGAAGAGCCGAGTTCGGCTTCTTGGGGCTCGTGGTGAAGACGCGGGTGCACACGCCGCGCTTCTGGGAGTTGTGCTGCAGGGCAGCGTTCTTGGACTTCTTGGGCACGGAACGACGGCCCTGGCGAACCAGCTGGTTAATAGTAGGCAAAGCGTACTCCTTCTCGAATGATTCCAGCTTTCTGTAAAGTGCAACGGCTTGAATCGAGGGGTCAGCATCCCCCTACGAAACACGCAGTTCGATAGGATACGTGGCGTTAGCTGTGCCGTCAACAGACCACGCCGCCGGGCGTATCCCAAAATAGCCATATTTCCGCAAAGCCTACACAAAAGGAATCCCCTCCTGTGCGCGGGGGCGGATTCCCGGCCCGGGCGGCCCGCTGTTTAAGTTTGCTGCTCTACAGTCCTGCGCAAGACGGAAAGCACATTAAGTGCTTTCCTTTGCGTG
>UQZC01000176.1 GCA_900545505.1 uncultured Collinsella sp. | reverse complement strand
TCGACCTTGTCGACACTCTTCTTATCGAGCGCTTTGTGCTGCCTTCGTTTTACGAGGGTCTGCCGCTCGTGACGATCGAGGCTCTCGCGTGCGGCTGCAAAGTTGTGGCGACCGATTTGCCCGGCGTTCGTCCCTGGATGGAGGCGGCCTTGCCTGGGGCACCCGTCGCGTGGGTTACCCCGCCCACCATGGTCGATGTCGATACGCCGGACAGCCGCGACCTTCCGCGCTTCGAGCGCGGCCTCGCCCAAGCCATCCAGGACGCACTTGACGCGCCTGCGCCGTGCTTTGACACCTCAGGTGTCTCTTGGGATGCCTGCTCGGAGCGTATACTAGAGACCGTTCAACGCCTGCTCGCACAGAAAGGAGGCATCGATGGCTAACGATCAGATCCGTCTAACGCAGATGACGGCCGCCTCGGGTTGAGCCGCCAAGCTGGCTCCCGGAGCCCTTGCCCAGGTCCTGGGTGAGCTACCCAATGTTCCCAACGAGCGCCTGCTCATCGGGTTCGATACCGCTGATGATGCGAGCGTCTTCAAGGTGGGGGAGAACCTGGGCCTCGTGCAGTCCGTCGACTTCTTCCCACCCATGGTGGACGACCCCTTCCTCTTTGGCCAGATCGCCGCCGCCAACTCGCTCTCTGACATCTATGCCATGGGAGGCACTCCCTCGCATGCCATGAACCTGCTCTGCATCCCCAGCTGCCTGGGGGTGGAGGTGGCCGGTCAGATTCTGGCGGGCGGCGCCGACAAGTGCGTCGAAGCGGGTTGCTCCATCGCGGGCGGCCACACCATCAACGACGACGAGCCCAAGTACGGTCTGTCCGTGAGCGGCTTTGTCGCGCTCGACCGCATGCTTGCCAACGGTGGGGCGCGCCTGGGTGACGTGCTGCTGCTCACCAAGCCGGTGGGCTCGGGCATCATCACTACCGCCATCAAGGGCGAGCTCATCGAGGAAGCAGATGCCTTTGCGCTCTTCGACTCGATGCGCACCCTCAACGAGGCCCCGATTCGCCTGGCCGAGGGACTCGAGCTTCACGGCTGCACCGACATTACGGGCTTTGGCCTGATCGGGCACGCGTGCGAGATGGCCGAGGGCTCGGGCGTGCAGATCGAGCTTACGTCGGGAGCGGTACCGCTCTTTGACCAGGTGCTCGACATGGCGCGTCTTGGCATTATCCCCGCCGGCGCCTACCGCAACCAGGACTTCTTTGGCCCACGCGTGGCTGCCGACGAGGGCCTGGAGCCTGGCATGCTGGATGCACTGTACGATCCTCAGACCTCGGGTGGTTTGCTTATCGCGGCGCCCGCGAAGGATGTGGATGAGCTTGCGCGTCGCCTGGATGCCGAGGGGCGCATCGCCGCCGTCGTCGGTCGCGTGTGCGAGCCGGTGCCAGGCGGTCCTGCCGTCCACGTTGTGCGTTAACGACACGTTTATTGAGCTATGTACCGTTCTAAAACGATTTATTCGAAAGGAATTTGCTATGTCTACCAAAATTGAAGTCAATGCCATGGGCGATGCCTGCCCGCTGCCCGTCGTCAAGACGCTCAAAGCCCTGAAGCAGCTCGATGGCGAGGGTGCCGTGGTGACCTCGGTCGATAACGAGACCGCCGTCAAGAACATTTCCAAGATGGCGCAGGAGAAGGGCTGCACGGCCTCGGTCGAGAAGGTTTCTGACGCCGAGTGGCACGTGACCGTGGCGACCTCTGGCGCCGTTGCCGTGGCCGATCCCGAGAAGGATGGCGCTGCCTTCTGTGATGCCAGCGCCGGCAAGGGCAAGCTCGTCATTTCCGTCTACACCGACTGCATGGGCCGTGGCGACGACGAGCTGGGCCACAAGCTCATGAAGGCCTTCATCTTTGCCGTGACGCAGCAGGAGGAGCTGCCCGCGACCATGCTGTTCTACAACGGCGGTGCTAAGCTCACCGTAGAGGGCTCTCCGGTGCTCGACGACCTGAAGGGCCTGGCCGAGCAGGGTGTCGAGATTCTCACCTGCGGTACCTGCCTCGACCACTATGGCATTAAAGACCAGCTTGCGGTGGGCGAGGTCACCAACATGTACGTGATCGTGGAGAAGATGGAGCAGGCCGTGCGCGTCGTGCGCCCGTAACGTATTGGTTGGAGTTGCCATGAGGGAGAAGCGCCCGGCGCTTGTCATCACGTTTCCCACCACGGCGGCCGCCATGGGCTGCGAGTCCCTGTGCATCGAGCGCGGCCTTCCCGGGCGAACGATTCCCGTGCCCGGGGAGGTCGCTGCCGGCTGCGGTCTGGCGTGGAAGGCGTTGCCTGCCGATGAGGAACTGCTGCGCGGCGAGCTTACCGCGGCGGGCGTTCCCACCGAGGGCTATACCGTGATTGATATGTGGGAGGTCGTGCGATGATCTATCTGGATAACGCGGCGACGACCATGCACAAGCCGCAGGCGGTCATCGATGCCGTGGTGCAGGCGATGTGCTCGCTCGGCAATGCCGGACGCGGTGCGACGTCGGGCGCGCTCGACGCGGCACGCACGATTCACGGTTGCCGCACTAAGCTCGCGCGCCTGTTGGGCTGCCCGCGGGCTGACCATGTGTGCTTTACGCCTAACTCGACAACGGCGCTCAACACTGCCATTAACGGCGTAGTGCGCCCCGGCGATCGTGTGGTAACGACGGTGCTCGAGCACAACTCCGTGCTGCGTCCGCTCAACCGCCTGGCCGCGGAGCAGGGCGTGGCCGTTGAGCATGCCGGCTGCGACGCGAACGGCGTGCTCGACTACGACGAGCTCGAGCGGTTGGTCACGCCGGGTACGCGTGCCGTGGTGGTGACGCATGCCTCCAACGTGACCGGCAACGCGGTCGACATTGCGCGCGTAGCGGCCATGGCTCATGCGGTAGGTGCGCTGGTGATCGTCGATGCCTCGCAGTCTGCTGGTACGGCGAAGATTGACATGAATGCCATGGGGCTCGATGTTGTGTGCTTTACTGGCCACAAGGGGCTCATGGGTCCGCAGGGGACCGGCGGGCTGGCCGTGGCGGAGGGCATTGACGTGGCGCCGTGGGCCATGGGCGGCACGGGCGTGCACAGCTTCGATGCGTTGCAGCCGCTTGAGTGGCCCACGCGCCTTGAGGCGGGTACGCTCAACGGACACGGCATCGCGGGCCTTTCCGCAGGTCTCGACTTTATCGAGGCGCAAGGCGGGGTCGAGGCGATTGCGGCACACGAGCGAGCACTGGCGGATCGCTTCCTTGCCGGTGTGCGCGAGATTCCGGGGATTAAGCTCTATGGTGCCTTTGGCCAACCGACGCGCTCGGCGATCGTCTCGCTCAACGTGGGCGATATCGACTCTGCCGAGATCTCGGATGCACTCATGCAAGGGTGGGGGATTGCGACGCGCCCCGGCGCCCATTGCGCCCCGCTCATGCACCGTGCGCTGGGGACCGAGCGTCAGGGTGTCGTTCGCTTCTCGTTTGGGTATTTCAACACGGACGAGGAAGTCGACACCGCGATTGACGCTTTGCGCGATTTAGCCTGCTAGAGCGTATATACTTGCGGGACGGGTCTTTTGCCCGTCCCGTTTTTGTTTCGACCCGAAAGGTGTGTCTATGGCCTCATCCGCCTCGCGTGGTCTGCGCTCCGACCATGTCGTTACCGTCGGCATCGCCCTGTTCTCGATGCTCTTTGGCGCCGGCAACCTTATCATTCCGCCGCTGCTGGCGCTGCAAGCAGGTTCAGCCACGCCGGTCGCTATGTTCGGCTTTCTGATTGCC
>UQZC01000175.1 GCA_900545505.1 uncultured Collinsella sp. | reverse complement strand
AATCGTAGCCCGAGACGGTCCCGGGCTGACAATTTCGACTGTAATGGACGTTCTTGTTTGACTAGTCGTTTAAGAACGTCCCCAACGACTACCAATCGTTTTCAGTTCGTAAACTTGCATATATGCATTTATATATGCATTTGCTGGAGGTAGCGCTGAGCGGTATCCTGTTAAGTCGTCAGCATACGATTCAACAGGGAAGGCAGATTATGCATTCTCCCCATCAACGCGACGCGCATCCGCAGCCGATATGCAGCCGTCGCATCTTTTTGGGTAGCGCTCTCGCTGCGAGTGCTTCTGTCGTCGCCGGCGCACTTGCCGGTTGCCAGCGCCCCTCCACGCTGGAAGTAGTTCAGCCCACGACGGGCGGCGGTCGCGACGACCTGTCCGATTCCGTGATTGGCAAGGACAAGATCCGCATTGGCATGGAGGCCGCCTACGCCCCGTACAACTGGCAGGTTTCCGAAGCCAGCGAGTACACCATCCCCATCGATAACGTGCAGGGCGCCTATGCCGATGGCTACGACGTGCAGATCGCCAAGATCGTCTGCAAGGCCCTCGGTGGCGAGCCCGTTGCCGCCAAGCAGAGCTTTTCGGGCCTTATCGATTCGCTCAACAACGGCCAAATCGACCTCATCATCGCCGGCATGAGCGCCACGCCCGAGCGCGAAGAGTCGGTCGGCTTCTCCGACCCGTACTTCATTGGCTACTTTGGCCTATTCGTAAAAGAGGGCTCGCCCTACCAAAACGCCACCAAGCTTAGCGACTTTAGCGGTGCCACGGTGCTCGGCCAAAAGGACACCATGCTCGACACCGTCATCGACGAGATCCCGGGCGTTGTGCACAAAAACCCGGTCGACTCCGTCCCCACGGTGTTCTCGAACCTGCTGCAGGGCACCTGCGACGCCGTGACCTACAACACCGAGAACGAGAAGGGCTATATGGCTCAAAACCCGGGCATCGTTCCCATTCATTTTGCCGAAGGCGAGGGCTTTAAGCAGGAGGTCGCGGCAAACGTCGGCTGCCGCAAGGGCTCGGACAAACTGCTTAAGCTCATCGATAAGACGCTCAAGGGTGTCAGCCAAGAGGAGCGCGACCAAATGTGGGACGCGTGCCTCGACCGTCAGCCGGCATAGGGAGGCAGCATGAAAACCGTCAATCGCCTGGCCTCCTTTATTAAGGCCGACCACCGTTATGTATACCTGGGCACGAGCGTTATCGCGGCGCTCGGCCTGGCGTTTAGCCAGCGCAACCCCACGCCGCTGAGCTTCTTGGCCCCCACCGGTATCTTCCAGGATTGCCTTTGGGCGATTCTTTGGGCCTGGATTGTCGTGTCGGCGGCGGCGCTGGTCACCAAGCTTATGCACTGGAGCGACTATCGCGTAAAGTCGCCGTTCGCCTCCGAGCGTTTCCGCCGCGGCGCGCGCCTGGGTAGCTATGTTGTGGTCGCCATCGCAGCGATCTTTTTCGTGGACCGCTGCATCATGTCGTTTATCGACCTGGTGCAGGTGAGCATTGTCTCGGATTCCAACCCCAGCGACTTTTTGTCGAGCCTGGTCTACATGACCTACAAGAGCGGGGACTTCTTCATTCGCGGTATCGAGATCACCATCGCGCTTGCCACCTTCGGCACCGTCATCGCATTCTTCCTGGCGCTGCTCTTCGTGTTCCTACGCATTCAGACGTTCGACCGCGTGGATAACGACCTAGTGCGCTTCTTTAAGAGTATCGGCCGCGGCTTTGCGACCGTCTACTCCACCATCGTGCGCGGCACGCCCATGATGGTCCAGGGCCTGCTCCTCTATTACGCGGGCTTCACCGTTTTGCGCGGCATGGGCTTCGAGACCGCCCAGGCCAACCAGATCTGGAGCACCTTCACCGCCGGCCTCGTCACCATCTCGCTCAACTCCACCGCCTACATGATGGAGGTCCTGCGCGGCGGCATCGAGTCCATCGATCCCGGCCAGGCCGAGGCAGCACGCTCGCTGGGCCTGTCGCAGTGGCAAGCTATGCGCAAAGTCGTGTTCCCCCAGGGCATTAAAAACGCGATTCCGGCGCTCACCAACGAGCTCATCATCAACATCAAGGATTCGTCGGTGCTCTCGGTCATCGGCGTGTTTGACCTCATGTACGCCACCACCACCGTCGCCGGCGTGTACTACCGCCAGATGGAGGTCTACTGCGTGGCGCTCGTGGTCTACCTGATCCTGACGCTCGTGGCGAGCCGCCTGCTCGAGGCCTTTGGCAAAAAGCTTGGCGCCGAGGCTCCGGTCACGCTGCCCAGCTCCAACTAGGCTCAAGACGAGGGAGAATCATCATGGCAGATACCGCCACTACCGGCACCGCGGCCGCCGCACAGACCAATGAGCCGCTCATCCGCGTCGAGGGCCTGCGCAAGAGCTTCGGCTCGCTCGAGGTGCTCAAGGGCATCGACCTGTCCGTTAACCCCGGCGAGGTCGTCACCATTATCGGCGCCTCAGGCTCGGGTAAGTCGACCTTCCTGCGCTGCCTCAACCTGCTCGAGACCCCGGACGCGGGCCACATCTGGTTCCACGGCCAGGACCTCACGGCCGAGCGCTGCAACATCAACAAGCTGCGTGAGGACATCGGCATGGTGTTCCAGGGCTTTAACCTGTTCAACAACATGGACGTGCTCGACAACTGCACGCTCGCGCCCGTCACGCTCAAAAAGATGAGCAAGGCCGAGGCCGAGAAGGTCGCGATGGAGCATCTGACGAGCGTGGGGCTCGAGAAGTTCGCGCACGCCGCCGTGGGTCGCCTGTCCGGTGGTCAAAAACAGCGCGTGGCCATCGCTCGTGCCCTATGTATGAATCCGCAGATCATGCTGTTCGACGAGCCGACCTCCGCACTCGACCCCGAGATCGTGGGAGAGGTGCTCGAGGTCATGCGCAAACTTGCTGCCGACGGCATGACCATGGTCGTCGTCACGCACGAGATGGCCTTTGCCCGCACCGTGTCCGATCGCGTGGTCTTTATGGACAAGGGCGTAGTGCTCGAGGACGCCGCGCCGGCAGAGCTCTTTGGCAACCCCAAGCACCAGCGTACCCGCGAGTTCCTCTCGCGTTATCTCGAGGACAAATAACCAACCGCAAGCGCTTATGTGGCAGGGCCGCTCCGGTGGGGCGGCCCTTGTCGTCACAATCGAAAGGATGTCATGGCCGAGGTTTGGCGCTTCTTTGCGCGTGAGGATGATTTTGCCGATTTGGACAAGGCCGGCGCATGCGAGCGCCTGGGCCGTGTGCTGTCGTTTCCGACCATCTCGAGCATGGATGCCGAGGCAGTGGACTGGCAGCCGTTCGACGACCTGCGCGCCTATATGCAGCAGGCCTGGCCGCACATATTTACAGCGGGTAAGGTCGAGCTCATCGATCATTCGTTGCTGGTGACGCTTTCCGGCTCCGACCCCGCACTCAAGCCCGTTGTGCTCATGGGTCACATGGACGTGGTCCCCGTGGTGCCGGGTACCGAGGACGACTGGACGTACGCCCCCTTTAGCGGGCATGTAGACGACACCTACATTTGGGGTCGCGGCGCCATCGATATGAAAGACCAGGTCGCAGGCATTCTCGAGGCGGTTGAGTATGCGCTGGCGCACGGTTGGCAGCACGAGCGCACGCTGCTCCTGGCCTTTGGCCAGGACGAGGAGACTACGCAGTACGGCGCAGGCGCCATCGGCCGCGCGCTCGAGGAGCGCGGCATTGAGCTTGAGTACCTGATCGACGAGGGTGACTACCGCATCGTT
>UQZC01000174.1 GCA_900545505.1 uncultured Collinsella sp. | reverse complement strand
CGCCGCCGGAAAGCGTCGTGGCGGGCTGGCCCAGGCTCACGTAGCCCAAGCCTACATCGTACAGCGTCTGGAGCTTTCGCTTGATCTGCGGGATATTCCCAAAGAAAGCCAGTGCCTCGGCCACGCTCATGTCAAGTACGTCCGAGATGGTCTTGCCACGGTAGGTGACCTCGAGTGTCTCGCGGTTGTAGCGCTTACCGCCGCAAACTTCGCAGGGAACGTAGATATCGGGAAGGAAGTGCATCTCGATCTTGATCTGCCCGTCGCCCTTGCACGCCTCACAGCGCCCGCCACTCACATTAAAGGAGAAACGACCCGGCGAGTAGCCGCGCGCCTTCGACTCCGGCGTACTCGCAAACAGCGCGCGAAGATCATCCCACAGGCCGATATAGGTAGCAGGGTTGGAACGCGGCGTGCGGCCAATCGGCGACTGGTCGATATCGATAACCTTATCGATACACTCGATGCCCTCGATTTTCTTATACGGACCCACAGGGCGCGTCGAACGGTGAATGACATTCGTAAGGGCAGGCGCAATGGTGTCGGTAACCAGGGAGCTCTTGCCCGATCCCGACACGCCGGTAACAACCGTAAGCGTACCAAACTCGATCTTGGCGGTAACGTTTTTGAGGTTGTTGGCTCGAGCGCCCGTAATTTTAAGGCAGCCGCGACCGGGCTTGCGCCGTTCATCAGGCACCCGAATCATTCGTTTACCGGTCAGGTAAGCGCCCGTCATCGACTCAGGACACGCGGGCGTTCCCGCCGCGACTACGTGCCCGCCGTTGACGCCGGCTCCGGGCCCCATGTCGATCACGTAGTCGGCGGCACGGATTGTATCCTCGTCGTGTTCGACAACGATAACGGTATTGCCGATATCGCGCAGGCGCTCGAGCGTCTTAATCAGGCGCTCGTTGTCACGCTGATGAAGACCGATCGAGGGCTCGTCCAGAATATCCGTGCCATGACCATGCAGGGCCGAGAGCGGCGTTGCCAGTCGAATACGCTGTGCCTCGCCACCGGAAAGCGTCGCCGAGGCACGATCGAGTGTCAGATAGTCGAGTCCAACATCGACCAGAAAACGCAAGCGCTCCAGGATTTCCTTGACGATACGGCCGCCGATAAACTGTTGGCGCTCGGTGAGTTCCAGGCCCTCAAAAAACTCGAGCGACTCACGGCACGACAGGCAACAAACCTCGTAAATGGACTTGCCGCCCACGGTGACGGCGAGCATCTCAGGGCGCAAACGAGCGCCGTGGCAGCTCGAGCACGGCTCCTCGCGAATGTACTTCTCCAGGCGCGCCTTGGTGTTCTCGTTCGTCGTCTCGGTATAGCGTTCGTACAGGATGTTGCGAACGCCCGAAAACTTGGTATCCCACTGGCTGCGACGTCCGTCGAGCTTTTGGTAGTCGACCGAGATCTTCGTATCGCCCAGGCCATCCAAAAATGCACGACGCACGCGAGGGGGCAAGTCCTCCCACGGCGTATCGGCGCTCACCTTAAAGTGTTTGCAGACCGCAGCAAAAATCTGCGGATAGTAGTTCGAATTGCCAAACAGGCTACCAAAGACTCCGTCGGCAATGGACTTCGAGGGATCCTCAATCAGCGCCTCGGCATCAACGGTTTTCTTAAAGCCCAGGCCGTCGCACTCAGGACATGCGCCATAGGGCGCGTTGAACGAGAAATCACGCGGCTGCAGGTCATCGATGGAGTGTCCATGCTCCGGGCACGCTAACGCCAGCGAATACTCCAGCAACTCGCCTTCGGTCCCCTCGGGAGCGTCGCGGTCGGGCAGCAAGTATACGTTCACATTGCCGTGCGCCAGCGCAGTCGCTTGTTCAACGGACTCGGCAATACGGCCCAGCGAGTTCTCGCGAATCACGATGCGGTCGACTACGACCTCGATATCGTGCTTGAACTTTTTGTCCAGATCGATCGGGTCGTCGAGCGAGCGCACTTCGCCGTCAACGCGCACGCGGCTAAAGCCCTCGGCGCGAAGGTCCTCAAACAGTTTGGTGTACTCGCCTTTTCGCCCGCGCACCACCGGTGCCAGCACAAACGCGCGGCGGCCCTCCCCCGCCGCCAAGACCTTGTCGGCAACCTGGTCGGTCGTCTGGCGCTCAATGACGCGGCCGCATTCGGGACAGTGCGGGGTGCCCACACGAGCGAACAGCAGGCGCAGATAGTCATAAATCTCGGTTACGGTGCCAACCGTCGAGCGAGGGTTTTTAGACGTCGTCTTTTGGTCGATCGACACCGCCGGCGAAAGGCCGTCGATTGAATCCAAGTCGGGTTTGTCCATCTGGCCCAAGAACTGGCGCGCATAGCTCGAAAGGCTCTCGACGTATCGACGCTGGCCCTCGGCATAGATAGTGTCAAATGCCAGCGAGCTCTTGCCCGAGCCAGAAAGACCGGTAATGACCACGAGTTGGTCACGCGGAATGGAAACATCGATATCACGGAGGTTGTGCTCACGAGCGCCGCGAATAACGATAGAAGAATCAGACATGGAAGCTCCTTGCCTCCTATTGCATCGAATCATACTGCCGATGAGTTTAGCGCACTCGACGCGCACAGATGTTCGTAATACAAGATTCGCAGACCTTTAGCTTTGCGTATCGGGTGCTTTGTTTCTCGAAATGCCGTGGAAAGGTTACGGTAATCTAATACTGAACTTAATTTGCTGTAACAGAGGAACGTCCATGACCGAAGATATCCCCCTTGAAATCACTTCGAGCGACATGGCCAATCTGCCCATATTCATCGCCGTCCTTATCGTGGCCATCGTCGTGGTGCGCGTATATTTTTCAATCAAACACAATGAAAAGCCGCCCATTGCCCGCGTCTTTTGGTGCGCGACGCTCCTCATCCCGCTCGGCATGGTAGCTGCATGGATTACGAATCAATTGCTCGTAAATGAGGACAATTCCCTATGGGTCCTTTCTTATTCGGCGCTCGGTGCTACCGCCGTCATACTTCTTGTCGAGCCCTTGGTTTCGGGACTTATCGACCAAACCGATCTTGCGACGGGAACGGTTGCCTGTATTTGCCGTGACATCCTTGTCATCGCCGCTGTTTCAGCGCTCTCGTTCGTTTCACTCGAAATTGCCTGTAACGAAACGTTCTATCGCATTCCCGCCAACTCATTCGGGTTTTCCGTCGGGCTGCTCGCGACGGTTCTGCTCTCCCTTTATTTGCTGGGACAGCGTCATGGAGGCGTCATGGCCCTCGTGCCCGTCGCCTGTTGCATCCTTGGCATTGCCGAGCACTTCGTCATAACGTTTAAAGGCGAGGCCATCCTGCCAAGCGATATCTTGGCCCTTGGCACCGCAATGGAAGTGAGCGAGGGATACGAGTTTACCTTTACCGCCGGAATCGTAACCTCTCTCGCCCTGCTGGAGATTTCCCTGGGGCTTCTTTCGCTTATCCGACCGAGAAAGCTCCGTACGCCCACCCATGTCTTCCCCGCAATCGCCGCTAACCTCTGCGCTTTTCTGCTAGTGACCGTTGTGGGGCTCTCGGGCTTTTCCAGCATCGACTTGGAGCAGGCGCTGAATTTTGGATTTGACCGTTGGCAGCCCATCACCACGTATGCGTCTCAGGGTTTTATCACTTCGTTCACCGAAATGGTCAACGAGTTGCCCATTGAGAAGCCCGAAGACTATACGCCCGATGAGGCGCAGAGCATCGAGCAGGAGCTCGCCGCCACCTACGACAGCACGTATGGCTCGAGCGAGCAGCGCGCGGCGGCCGTTGCCCAGTTCAATGAAATCAAGCCGACGATTGTTGCCG
>UQZC01000173.1 GCA_900545505.1 uncultured Collinsella sp. | reverse complement strand
TGCACAGGTGAGCGGCGCGAGCGGCGTCGGCGGCCAGGTGGGCACCCAGGTGAGCCTCGCGGGCAATAGCGAGCGCGAGCTGCTCAATACGCTCGGACTTGGCGAGCACGCTGCCGAGCTTCTCCTGGAAGGCGACCTTGGCCAGACGCTCACGGAACTCGTCGAGGGAGATCTTCAGATCCTCCTCGTAGAAGAACTTGGCGTCGTCCAGGCGGGCGCGCACGACGCGCTCATTGCCGTCGATCACGCGCTCGGCATTCTCGGGCTTGCTGTTGGAGACGACCACAAACTCACGCGTCAGCCTGCCCTCGCCGTCATAGATCGGGAAGTAGCGCTGATTGGTGAGCATAGACTCGCAGATGATCTCGTGCGGGACCTTGAGGAACTCCTCATCGAAGGTGCCGACGAGCACCGTCGGCCACTCGCAGAGGTTGATGACCTCCTCAAAGACCTTCTTAGGCGTATCGACGTGGCAGCCGGGGCGCGCAGCCTCGACCTCGGCGATACCGGCAAGGATGGCCTCGCGACGGCGCTCGGCAGAAAGCACACCGGCGTCCTCGAGCACCTGCTCGTAAACAGCGGGGCTGGCGACCACATGGTCACCGGGGCCAAGCACGCGATGACCGCGCGTGGTGTTGCCGCTCGTCACGTCGGCAAACGACACGGGCACGACGTCCTCGCCCAAAAGGCAGCAGATCCAGCGGACTGGACGCACGAACGTGGCATGCTCGTGGCCCCAGCGCTGACTACGGTAGTTGGGCCACTGCAGGCCGGCGATGGTCTTCTCGCACAGGGCCGTCAGGATCGGGGTGGCCGGGGCGGAAGGAATGTTCTTCTCGGCAAAGACGTACTCGCGTCCGTCGGTGTCCTCGCGACGGACCAGGTCCTCGGCAGCCACACCGCACTTGCGGGCGAAGCCCTGGGCGGCTTTGGTGGCGTTACCGTCGGCATCGAAGGCGATGTTGGCCGCGGGACCGCGCTTGACCTCGTGAACCTCATCGGTCGCGGTGGCGACGTCGGCAACGAGCGCAGCCAGGCGACGCGGGCTCGAGATCACGCGGACCTCGCCGTGGGCCAGACCGGCCTCGTCGAGACCCTTGGCAATCATGGTGCCAAGCTGCTTGACGGCATTGTTCAGCGGTGCAGAGGGCATTTCCTCCGTACCGATCTCAAACAGGAAATCCTTAGCGTCTGCCATGGCTTACGCCACCTCGCCTTCCTGATCGGCATTCTCGTTGATTCCGGCGACCTCGGCCATATAGGCCTCGCAGCACGCCTTGGCGACGGCGCGGACGCGCAGGATGTAGTTGGCGCGCTCGACTGCGGACAGCGCACCGCGGGCATCGAGCAGGTTGAAGGCATGGCTGCACTTCATGACGCAGTCATACGCCGGCAGCGGCAGCTTGCGCTCCAGGCAGGAGTGGCACTCGGCCTCGTAGTCGTCAAACTTCTGACGCATCATCTCGACGTTGGCGACCTCAAAGTTGTAAGCGCTGAACTCGCGCTCGTTCTCCAGGAACACGTCGCCGTAGGTCATGGGCGTGCCGTCGGGCAGGTAGCTCCACACCAGGTCGTAGACCGAGTTAACGCCCTGGGCGTACATGGCGATACGCTCCAGGCCGTAGGTGATCTCGACGGGCACGGGGTCGACCTCGATGCCGCCCACCTGCTGGAAGTACGTAAACTGCGTGACCTCCATGCCATTGAGCCAGACCTCCCAGCCAAGGCCCCAGGCGCCGAGCGTCGGGCTCTCCCAGTCGTCCTCGACAAAGCGGACGTCATGGTCGTTGGGGTCCAGACCGATAGCGGCAAGAGACCCCAGGTAGAGCTCCTGGGCGTTGACCGGAGAAGGCTTGATGAGCACCTGGAACTGATAGTAGTGCTGCATGCGGTTGGGGTTCTCGCCGTAGCGGCCGTCGGCGGGACGGCGGCAGGGCTGCGCATAGCAGGTGCGCCACTCGGCGGGACCGAGCGAGCGCAGCGTGGTCGCGGTATGGAAGGTACCGGCACCGACCTCGGAGTCATAGGGCTGCATAATGACGCAGCCCTGCTCGCCCCAGTACTGCTGGAGGCGCAGGATGATGTCTTGGAAGGAAAGCGATGAAGCGTTCATGCCTCTAATATCCCCTCGTCGAAACGATTACACGGTTAGGTACTGTACTATAGCGGTTTTTAGTCGATAGCGCCGATGCGGTTGAGCGGCCAGTAGCGCACAAGCGCCACAGCGATCAAATCAGAGCGATCGACGGGACCAAAGTAGCGTGAGTCGGCAGAGTTTTCGCGGTTGTCGCCCATCACCCACACGCACCCGTCGGGAACGGTGTAGGGATAGCTTACCTGAGCGCCGGGCGCTTGGACCGAAAGTGGCCAGCTCATGCCCGTCGTATAGTCCTCGTCGAGCGCCTGGCCGTCAACGACCACCTTGCCATCCTGCAGGTCGACCGTCTGGCCGGCCGTGGCAATAACACGCTTGACAAGAACATCATGCTCAGAGGTGCCATCGGGGTTGTGAAACACCACGATATCGCCCTGCTTGACGGGCTGACCGAGCTCGAGGCTCACCTTTTGTGCCAGGATCTGGTCGCCAATCTCGATCGTGGACTCCATGGAGCCGGTGGGCACCACAAAGGGCTCGACCACAAACGAGCGAATCAAGAAGGTGGCGACCAGTGCGATCGCGATGACCGCGATCCACTCAAAAGCGCCCCTCAACGCGGAATGCTGCGATGGAACCATTCTCACTCCTCGCTCTGCGAATACGAAGCGTCCAAAATCTCCTGCGCGTACGCACGCTCCTGGGGCGTGAGCCGCGCTGTCTCGATCAGATCGGGACGCCAGCGGCAGGTGCGCTCGATGGCGTTCTTGCGACGCCAGGCATCGACCTTGGCGTGATCGCCGCTCACAAGCACCGGCGGCCCGCCCTCGCCGTTGAACTCGGCGGGGCGGGTGTACTGCGCGTACTCGAGCAGTCCTCCGTCCTCGGCGGTCGAGAACGACTCGTCGACGTTACTCATCTCGTCGCCCAGGGCGCCGGGAATCAGGCGTACGACAGCATCGGCAACGACCATAGCGGGAAGCTCGCCGCCCGTGAGCACGTAGTCGCCGATCGACAGACGCTCATCGGCATACGCATACGCGCGCTCGTCGACGCCCTCGTAGCGACTGCACACAAACAGCAGGCGCTCACTTTTGAGCAGGCGCTCGGCCACATGCTGCGTAAAGGGCTCGCCACAGGGGGTGAAGAACACAACCGTGGGCTTGGGACCCTCTGCGCTAATGGCCTCGATGGCCTCTGCGATAGGCTCGACCTTCATGAGCATGCCCTGTCCGCCACCGTACGGCTCGTCATCGACGGTACGATGGCGGTCGTGCGTCCAGTCGCGCAGGTTATACGCCTTAAAATCAAAAAGGCCGGCCTTGCGGGCGCGGCCCAAAATCGACGTGGACATGACGGGCTCAAACATCTCGGGAAAGACCGAAAGGGTCTCAATCAGCATGTTGTCCTCCCTACTTGTCCATATCGATCAGGCCGTCCATCACGTGGACGGAAATTGTTCCTGCATCGGGAAGATCGAGCACGACCTGCTCGATCACGGGAATCAGTACCTCGCCGTACCGATCACCCTCGACAACCCAAACATCGTTAGCGGGCGTCGACATGATCTCGACGATCGTGCCAAGCGAACCGAAGCGCTCGTCGACCACCTCGCGACCCATCAGGTCGGTATAGGCAGCGTCGAGCGAATCGAGCTCAAAATCGTCACGATTTGCCAGCACGTAGCATCCCGTGATGCCCTCGGCGGCCGTCAAGTCGTCAATGCCCTCTCGACACTG
>UQZC01000172.1 GCA_900545505.1 uncultured Collinsella sp. | reverse complement strand
CCGCCGTCACGGCTGTCCAGATCCCACGCCTCGCCGGAGCCCACGTAGGCATGCAGCAGGTAGGGGCGATACTGCGTCAGAACGCCCACCGTGTCGATGCCCGAGTTGGAGCAGTTGGAGAGCGAAAAGTCGATAATGCGGAACTTGCCACCAAAGCTAACCGCTGGCTTAGCGATTTTTTGGGTGAGTGCCCCCAATCGGCTGCCCTGTCCTCCTGCGAGGAGCATCGCGATGCATTCTTTCTTACTCATCGATTTCTCCTTCTGTCATCGATGTTTCTAACCCATTAGCGGTGAGCACGGCGCCTGGTCGCGCCCAACGAATAATGCCGTGCGGCAAAGGGAGCTCGCGGCCTTTACGCGTGCCAGATCTCGTCTCGATACTCGCGAATGGTGCGGTCGCTCGAGAACCAGCCGCTCGAGGCGGTGTTGAGCAGAGCCTTGCGGTTCCAAGTCTCCTGGTCGCCGTAGCCGCCCGTGAGCTTTTCCCATGCATCCACGTAGCTGCGGAAATCGGCCATGACCAGGTCGGGGTCGTTGTTGTTCATGAGCTCGTTGTAGATGCTCTCGAAGTTGCCCGAAAGACCCGCAAAGGTATTGTCCTTGAGCTCGTCCATCACACGGCCCAGGCGCTCACGGTCGCCGTTGAGGGTATCCCACGCAAAGTAGCTGTTGGATGCCCAGAGCTGCTCGACCTCGGGGGCGGTCAGGCCAAAGATGGCCTCGTTCTCGCGGCCGGCCAGGTCGGCGATCTCGATGTTGGCGCCGTCGAGGGTACCCAGCGTAATGGCGCCGTTCATCATGAGCTTCATGTTGGACGTGCCCGAGGCCTCCTTGCCGGCCGTGGAGATCTGCTCCGAGATCTCGGCGGCGGGGTAGATGAGCTGGGCGTTGCTCACGCGGAAGTTGGGGATAAAGCAGACCTTCATGACCTCGTTGACGCGGGCATCGTTGTTGATGACGTCGGCCACGGAGTTAATGAGGCGGATGGTCTCCTTGGCAAAGGTGTAGCTCGAGGCGGCCTTGCCGCTAAAGATGAAGGTCGTCGGCGTCACGTGGAAGTTGGGATCGGCGATGCGACGGTTGTAGATGTCCATCACCTTCATGATGTTCATGAGCTGGCGCTTGTAGGCATGGAAGCGCTTTACCTGAACATCGAAGACAGTGTTGGGGTCAATAACCAGACCGGTCTCGGCCTTAACGTAGGCGGCCAGGCGCTCCTTGTTGGCGCGCTTGGAGGCACCCACGGACTTCAGGAACTCGGTGTCGCTCTGGAACTCCTTGAGTTTCTCCAGCTCAAAGGCGTCCTTGAGCCAGCCGTCGCCAATGGCCTCGGTCACGAGCTTGGCGTAGGTGGGGTTGGCCTCGGCAAAGAAGCGACGGTGCGAGATGCCGTTGGTTTTGTTGTTGAACTTTTCGGGCGTCAGGGCATAGAAGTCCTTGAGCACGATGTTCTTGATGATGTCGGAGTGGATCTTGGCCACGCCGTTGACGCTGTGGCTGCAGATCACGGACAGGTTGGCCATGCGAATCTCGCCGTCCCACAGGATGGCGGTCTGGCGCAGACGCTCCTGCCAGCCCTCCTGCGTGGTGTCGAACGACTCGTGCCAACGACGGCTGATCTCGTCGATGATCTGGTATACGCGGGGGAGGAGCTTGGAGAACGTGCCGATGGGCCACTTCTCCAGAGCCTCGGGCAGGATGGTGTGGTTGGTGTAGCTCACGACCTGCGTCACGATGTTCCAGGCGTCGTCCCACTCGAGCTTCTTCTCGTCGATGAGGATGCGCATGAGCTCGGGGCCGCACATGGCGGGGGGGGTATCGTTGGTATGGATGGCCACAAACTGCGGCAGCAGCTCCCAGTTCGCGCCGTGCTCCTTCTCAAAGGTGTCGAGCAGGCTGTAGATACCGGCCGAGACAAACAGGTACTCCTGCTTCAGGCGCAACAGACGGCCGTGCTCGCCGGCGTCATTGGGGTAGAGGATGGCGCTGATGGCCTCGGCCTCGGCGCGCTCGGCGTCTGCCAGGGCGTAATCGCCGCGGTTGAAGGCCTCCAGGTCAAAGTGCTCCTCGACCGGCTCGGCGGCCCAAACGCGCAGCTTGTTGACGGTCTCACCGGCATAGCCCACAACGGGGATGTCATAAGGGACGGCCAGGATGTCCTGCGTGTCCACCGTGCGGTAGAACGTGCGGCCATTCTCCTCAAAGCCCTCGACGCGGCCACCAAACTTGATGGTCACGGCCTTGTCTTGACGGCGGACCTCCCAGGGATAGCCATGGGTGAGCCACTCGTCGGTGGCCTCGACCTGGCTGCCGTTGACGATCTCCTGCTTAAACAGGCGCGCGTGTACAACAAGCTGCGTTGGCCGCCAATCCCGAGTGTTGCGATGGAATCCAGGAAGCACGCGGCCAGACGGCCCAGGCCGCCGTTGCCCAGTGCTGGATCGGGCTCCTGGTTCTCGATGACGGACAGGTCAAAGCCCATGTCGTCAAGCGCCTCGGCGACCATGTCGCGCACGCCAAAGTTGAGCAGGTAGTTGTCGAGCAGGCGGCCGATCAAAAACTCGATCGAGAAGTAGTACACGCGCTTTTTGCCCTCGGCGGTGGCACGGGCATCGCTCTTGGTGGCAACGGTGCGCGCCTTCTCGGCCACGAGCAGGGCGTTAAAGCGGTCGAGGTCACTGGCGGCCTCGACGCTCTTGCCGCTGATGCTCATGACGGCATCGCGATAGAGCTCAGTAAACTCCTGCTTGTTGTCGAAGATTTTATTCATACGTTCCTTTCCCCCGGGGATGTTTCTCCCGGAACGGTTATGACTTGTATCCTACGCCCCCACGGGGCGGGTAATTACTGTGGTAACGCCTTTGTTACGCTTTCTTGGCAGGAGCCTTAACAGCAGCTGCCTTGGCCTTGGGAGCAGCCTTTTTGGTGGCTGCCTTCTTGGCCGGGGTCTTAGAAGCGGGCTTGGCAGCCTTCGCCTTGGCCGGAGTCTTCTTGGCAGCCGCGGCCTTGGGCTTCACCGAGGACGCACGCTTGCGCGTCGCCTTCTTGGGCTCCTCGACCACCGGCGGCTTATAGCTGCTGGGACCGCGGCGCTTAAGCACCACGCCAGCCAGGCCGGGCACCTTGATCTCGATGGAGTCCATCTGCCCGTTCCAGGGATAGGGCTCGCTCGAGCAGGTGTAGGGCTCCTCACCGGCATAGCCGCTGCCCCCGAACTCGGGACGGTCGGAATCGAAGATGACCTCCCAGTCACCCTCGCGCGGCACGCCCACACGGAAGCTCTCGTAGCTTGCCGGGTCAAAGTTGATCAGGATCACCAGGTCGTCATCGACGTCCTCGCCCTGGCGCACAAAGCTCACGATGGACTGCTTGGAGTTATCCGCGTCGATCCAGGTAAAGCCGTCGTCGGTGTAGCCGCGCTCGTACAGGGCGGGCTCGGCAGTGTACAGGTGGTTGAGCGCCTTGATAAACGCCTGATGATGACGGTGGGTCTCGTACTCCTCGGTCAAGAACCACTGGATGGACTCGTAGTAGCGCCACTCAATAAACTGGCCGATCTCGTTACCCATAAAGTTGAGCTTGGCACCGGGGTGCGTCATTTGGTAGAAGGCCAGCGTGCGCAGGCCCGCAAACTGGCGCCACCAGTCGCCCGGCATGCGGCCGATGAGCGAGCACTTGCCGTGGACGACCTCGTCGTGGCTGAGCGGGCAAATAAAGTTCTCGGTAAAGGCGTACATGATGGAGAACGTGAGCAGGCCGTGGTTGCCGGGGCGCCACGGAAAATCGGTCTGCATGTAGTGCAGGGTGTCGTTCATCCAGCCCATGTCCCACTT
>UQZC01000171.1 GCA_900545505.1 uncultured Collinsella sp. | reverse complement strand
TGCGGGAACGGCCTATTTGCTCAATGTGTTCGGCTGAGATCGGAAATCAACCCGATTTAGGACAACGGGCGTGCGTTTGATGGAGTGTGCCTAAATCAGCCTAAAATGCTCGAGCGCCGCAACGACACCGTCGTGATCGACGGTGTCGGTCACGTAATCGGCCTTATCCTTGAGATAGTCTGGTGCGTTGCCCATGGCGATACCGACATCGACGGCGTTCATCAGCGAGATGTCATTGCTGGCGTCGCCAATGCCGTATACGGTTCCGTGGTGGGGATCGAGGGCATCGAGTACAGACTGGATGCCCCCGCGCTTCGTGCATTCGCGGGGCGAGATTTCGGTTACCTCGAGTTCGAGCTCGTTAAAGCACAGCAGCGGCTCAAGTGCCTTATCTTGAGCGATGTGGTTGGCGAGCGATGTAGACATCAAGATCTTGTAGACACTGTAATGTTGCAGCTGCGTGACTGCGTCGCCCAGGGTGCGCGCGTATCCGGGGGCATCGGGGGCATCGGCACTCATGCGCACGACGCCGTTGAGGCCCTCAAAGCGGATGACCTCGCCCGATTGCTCAAGATAGGGGGCAAGATGCTGCAGCATGCTGGGTGTCATCGACAGATCGCGAATTGCGTGTCCGTCGATCTCGGCGTAACCGCCCGCAAGACAGACGATGCCGGTCCAGGGCAGCTCGAGCAGCTTTGGGTGGATGCAGCTCAGCGTGCGCCCTGTGCAGATAAACGCCATGTTGCCCTTGGCAACAAAATCACGGATGGCTTGCGAGACCGCTTCATTGGGATAGGGGGAGAGGTCTCGCTCATCCTCGGGGAGCTCTTGGGCGAGTTTGGGATCTTGCCAGGCGAGCGTACCGTCGATGTCGAAGAAGCAGATGTCGCCGTTCTTTTTTGCGATTCCAACGGTGGGGGAGGGTGGGATGGTGGGGACAAAGCCCGGCTCGAGCCCCATGATTCGATCAAAGTGCTCTTTGATACGGGGAACGGAAACGCCAATGATTACCTGAGCCGTTTTGCCGGTAACGATGAGGCCCTTGGCGCCCGCCGCGACGAAGGCTGCGTTGTCTGCGACAACGGAAGGGTCTGCGACCTCAACGCGCAGACGCGTGGCGCAATTGGTCGCTCCTACAATATTGCTAACGCCACCCAAGAGCGCGACGACTTGCTCAGCGAGCAAGTGATCTTGGGATGATTGGTTGTCGGTGTCGTTTTGGGCCGCGCCTTCTTTGGCAGGGCTCTTTCCCGTCAGACGTGCGAGCGCCGCATCGCCGGCGATATGATCTTCGCGGCCTGGGGTTTTTAGGTCGAAAGCCAGAATGAGGCCCCGGAAGACCAGAAAAAAGACAGCGCTAAACATCAACCCGATACCGAGCGCCAAAAGGTAGGAGCCGGCATGCGTCCGCATGAGCGGGATAAAGTTGAAGGCAGCCATCTCCATAAAGCCACCCGAGAAGATGCCGACGACGCCAAAGAAGTTCATGGCCATGGCAAGGCAGGAGGATAGGACGGCGTAGAGCAAAAAGAGTCCGGGATAGGTGAACATAAAGAGAAACTCGAGCGGCTCGGTGATGCCGCAGACCACCGAGGCGACGATGGCGGGCCAAAGGATGGCCTTAAGGCCGGCGCGGCGTTCGGGTTTGGCGGTGAAATAGAATGCTGCCGCGATGGCGGGAAGGCCAAAGAGCTTGCTCCAGCCGGTGGCGGTGAAACCGGCCCAGGGCGCAAGTTCGTTGAGGGGGCGCGTGCTGTGCGACAGGATGGGAAGCAAGTTGGTCCACGTGGCGTAGATGCCGTCGTTAATGACCAAATTGTCGTAGTAGATGGGCATGTAGAGCAAATGGTGCAAGCCCATGGGCTCGAGCGCTCGCTCCAAAAACACAAAGACGCCCACGCCGAAGGGGCCGACGCCTACAAGTGCGTGGCGCAGCGTTTCGGTCACAGCGTATACGAAGGGAACGATGGCGGCCGAGATAGCGGCAAGGGCAAACACGGCAAAAAAGCTGATGAGGTAGACCAGCGAGGAGCCCGAGAACGTGCCAAGCCAATCGGGAACCTTGGCATCGTAGAAGCGGTCATGGATGGCAACGACGGTTGCCGATACCGCCAGCGGGCCGATAATGCCGGTGTCGAGCGTCTTGATGCCGTCGATGACGGTGATACCGCTGGCGGAGGTCAAAGATGACGGGTACTCAAGTCCAAGGTTGTCTCCGCTCAGCTTAATGATCTCGCTCAAAAAGAAGCAGTAGACAAAATAGGCGACGAGAGCCTCGAGACAGCAACGAGCCGGTTGTTTTTGGGCAAGACCGATGGGCAGCGCTACGGCAAAAAGGAGCGGGAGGCGTTTAAAGACCGTCCACGAGCCGCGCTGGATGATGGTCCAAAAAACGTACCAAGGGGTTCCGTATACGGCGAGATCGCCGACGATGTCCGCAGTCGTTGCGAGAGCGGAGACGCCGACCATGAGGCCTGATATAGAAAACAGCATGGCGGGCGCGAACATTGCCCCGCCAAAGCGTTGGATTTTTTGCAGCATGTTCTGCCTTCCGAATATCGAGGCGCGTTGCGCGTGGGGAAACGTTTAAACAATGGATTCATTGTAGAGGACCAGACGATTGTCGTACCGGCAGTTTTGAGCGAAACCGATTTGGGCATGACAGAAACCGTCAACGGTTAAATCCTGTCGCTTTACCGATATTCGGTTTAAACAACTTTAAGAAATGCTATCGTGCCTAGCCGGAAATGAATAATGTAGAGGTGAAATAATGCCAAAAGCGATATACGAAGGAATCTACCGAGAAATACGCTCGCGCATCATTAATGGGACCTATGCGTTTCAGGAGATGCTGCCAACCGAAGCCGAGCTGACCGCGGAGTTCGGATGCACTCGCAATACCGTCCGTCGCGCCTTGGGTATGCTGGCCGACGGGATGTTTGTGCAGCCCATACACGGCAAGGGCGTGCGCGTTATTTGGCTTAAGGGCGAAACCGACATGTTGGGCGCACTCGAAGAGGTTGAGTCGTTTGGCGAGTTTGCAAAGCGCAACAATGCCGTTGCATCGACGGACGTTAAGTCTTTCGAACATCTGGTTTGCACCGAGCAACTCTCTCGTCACCTGGGCTTTAAGGTGGGCGAGGAGTTGATTCGCGTAGTGCGTGTCCGAAGCCTCAACGGCAACGCGCGCCAAGTGGACCATGGCTATTTTTTGGCGTCGATCGCCAAGGGCCTGACTCCCGAGATCGCGGCAGATTCTATTTACGGCTATCTGGAGCACAAGCGCGGTGTCAAAGTGATGGCGAGCCGTCGTACGGTGAGTGTCGAGCTCGCCAACGATGAGGACTGCAGCTATCTTGACCTCGGCAAATACAACTGCGTTGCCGTCATGGAGAGTCAGTCGTACACCTCGGATGGCATCTTGTTTGAGGTGACGCACACTCGCACACACCCCGAGATCTTCCATTACCGCGTCAATTCCAAGCGATAGCCGGCTAGCTCGCAGCCTGACGAGACTCATGGCCTCAAAGAGAAAACGCCCGGTCAAACCGACGGTACATCGGCTTGACCGGGCGTTTTCTCTGCATTCAATAACAAATAATTGTTTATACAAAACTTGTCAAGTATCAAGTTGAAATTACCGTTCACCGAAGTTTTTCTACCGCTCTAGTAATACTTGTTCAAACAACTAGCCAAATAGCGTATCGTTCAAATCAGCAAAAGGGGCAAAGTCCCCGAGCCAATCTCCGAAGGCGGCGGCAAAGGGTGCCGCCACGGTGTGAAAGGTCCTGCGCAACCCATCCGAACGGGAAGAACGCGTCGCTTGCACAGGCAAAGC
>UQZC01000170.1 GCA_900545505.1 uncultured Collinsella sp. | reverse complement strand
CGCCCGCCGTGCGCGCTGGCTGGGTTGCCCAGAGCGGCCCCGTGATCGTTGATGCCATCAGCGGTGTGACGGGTGCCGGCAAGTCCTGCAACGCTCGTACGCATTTTTGCAGCGCTGACGAGAACTTGGAGGCCTACGGCGTGGGCAAGCATCGCCACACGCCCGAGATTGAGCAAATCCTTGGCCTGACCGATCGCGTCGTCTTCACCCCGCATCTGGCACCGCTCAAGCGCGGCCTGCTCTCCACGGTGACGCTGCCGCTCACGCCGCAGGCCATCGACTCCCTGGCTCTTGAGGATGTCGTCGACTATTACAAGCAGTTCTACGCTGGACGCACCTTTGTGCGCGTGCTCGATGCCGGCCAGCAGCCCAAGACGGCTTCGGTCGTCGGCACCAACGCCGCCCAGATTGGCCTTGCGTTCAACAAGCGCGCGGGCGTGCTGGTGGCGACGGGCGCCATCGACAATCTGTGCAAGGGCGCTGCGGGCCAAGCGGTCCAGTGCGCCAATATCGTCTTTGGCTTTGACGAGCGACGAGGCTTGCCCACAGTGGCGTGCCCGGTGTAGCACATTCGATTGTTAACGATTTGGTAGTCGGGCATCGAGTGGGGCGCCACTCTTAAGCTGGTCTCATGATCACGACTGGCATGGCGCACCAACCGATGTCCGTTTTTTGTTTGACATAAGGAGTCATAAAGACGATGAATACCGAGCTGTTTGATATCAAGATTCGCGCCGTCGAGGGTGGCGTTACGGCTGCGGCTGGTTTTAAAGCTGCGGGCATCCACGCTGGGTTCCGCAAGAACCCCGAGCGTCTGGATTACGCGCTCGTTGTGCCCGATAAACCCTGTCCCGGTGCCGGCGTGTTTACCACCAATCGCTTTTGCGCGGCGCCCGTGCAAGTGAGCCGTGCCAACCTGGGCGGTGCCGACAAGGGTTACGGTATCATCGCCGGCGTTTCGGTCAACTCTGGCAATGCCAACGCCGCCACGGGTGAGACCGGCCTTGCATGCGCGCGCGAGACGTGCAGCATCGCATCGCAGGTCATCGGCTGCGAGCCCCAGGAGATTCTGGTTGCCTCCACGGGTGTGATTGGCCAGATTCTGCCGATCGACACGTTTGAGACCGCCATTCCTACTGCCTACGAGGCGCTCTCCGCTCACGGTGGCGCCGATGCCGCTCGCGCCATCATGACGACCGACACGCACTCCAAGGAGTACGCCGTGTCCTACGTCAGTGAGGCCGCGGGCCATGCGGGCAACGCTTATACGGTGGGCGGCATGTGCAAGGGCTCGGGCATGATCATGCCCAATATGGCCACCATGATCGCGGTCATTACTACCGATGCCCCCGTCGAGCCTGCGGCACTTCATGCCCTGCTGCTCTCGACCGTCAAGCAGACCTTTAACAAGGTAACGGTCGATTCCGACACCTCGACCAACGACACCTGCATCATGCTTGCCTCCGGCGCCGCTGCCGCAGATGCCGAGCCTATCGTCGAGGGCTCCGATGCCTTCGACGAGTTGGCATTTGCCGTGCACGAGGTGTGCGAGAGCCTGGCGCGCAATATCGCCGCCGATGGTGAGGGCGCATCCAAGCTTGTTACGGTCAACGTTACCGGCGCCGTGAACGACGAGGAAGCTGATATCGCCGCCCGTGCCGTCGCCAACTCGCCGCTCGTTAAGACCTGCATCGCCGGCCACGACTGCAACTGGGGCCGTGTTGCTATGGCGCTTGGCAAGTGCGGCGTGAAGTTTAATCAGGAAGACGTTTCCATCGACATGATGGGCATGCCTGTCTGTCGCGACGGTCTGACTGTTCCCTTTGACGAGGACGAGGCTCTACGACGTTTCGAGGCGCCCGAGATCGTGATCTCGGCCGACCTGGGCGCAGGCGACGCGGCAACGACCGTGTGGACCTGCGACCTCACGCATGAGTACATCTCCATCAACGGCGATTACCGTTCCTAGATTCCGGGCACGCTGCGCATCTTGCCGCGATTGCGGACAGCGGAGCACGGCGCGATAACGATACGAAAGACGAGGCAGATTATGAAATTCGCACGCGATTGTCGTTCGAGCGAATCCAACGAAGCAACCGCGCAGCTGCTGTTCGAAGCGCTGCCGTGGATTAAGAACCTGACCGGCAAGACGGTTGTTATCAAATATGGCGGAGCCGCCATGGTTGATGAGCAGCTGCGCCGCGACGTGATGAGCGACATCGTTTTGCTCAAGATCATCGGTATGCGCCCCGTCATCGTGCACGGCGGCGGTAAGGCTATCAACGAGGCGCTGAGCCATTACGATATTCCCGTCGAGTTTAAGAACGGCCAACGCGTGACCACGCCGGCGACTATGGATATCGTGCGCGAGGTGCTGGGTGGTAAAGTCAACCAGGAGCTGGTTGCTGCCATCAACCACCACGGCAACCTGGCCGTGGGCGTGTCGGGCAGTGATGCCGGCACGCTCATCGCCGAGCCGCTCGACCCCGAGCTCGGTCGTGTGGGCAAAGTGACGCACGTCAACACCGACTATATCGAGCGCTTACTCGATAGCGAGTACATCCCCGTCATCGCTACCGTCGCGGCGGGGGAGGACGGCGGTTTCTTCAACATCAACGCCGACACCGCCGCCGGTGCCGTTGCCGCGGCGCTCCACGCGCATAAGGCGATCTTTTTGACCGATGTCGATGGCCTGTACAAGGACTTTAGCGACAAGGACTCGCTTATCTCCAACCTAACGCTCGACGAGGTTAACGAAATGCTCTACGGCGGCGAGGTCGATAAGGGCATGATTCCCAAGCTGCGTGCGGCCGTCGATGCGCTTACCGGCGGCGTATTTCGTGCCCACATCATTAACGGTACTACGCCGCATTCGCTGCTCCTGGAGCTGCTGACCGATGCCGGCGTCGGCACCGTGATTCATTCCACCGAGACGGCTTACGAGTTCGATACGCATCCGCATCCGCTTTCGACGTTTGCTGCGCGTCTGACCGAGAACCTTGACGAGGTCGAGAAGCTTCAGACGGTCTAGCTGACCCGCAGCCGCCCCATTCCTGCACCCATAGCCCCGCGCCGTCTGGCGCCCAACGAAAGGCATCTCATGTCACTTGCAGCTCAGCAATCGCTTGAATCCCATTACGTTATGCATACCTTTGGCCGCTCTCCGGTCGAGTTTGTCGAGGGTCACGGCATGAAGCTCACCGGCGACGATGGCCGTGAGTACCTCGACTTTCTTGCCGGCATCGGCGTGTGCAGCCTAGGTCATGGCGACCCGGCTGTGCTCTCGGCGCTCGAGGCACAGACCAAAAAGCTCATGCATGTCTCCAATTACTTCTACATCGAGCAGCGCGGACAGGTCGCGGCGCTGCTGTCCAAGCTTGCTAACGACGACGTAGATGGTGCGCGCGTGCTTGCCGATGCCATTGTCGCCGGCGATGAGACCACGGCAGCTGCTCTTGGTGCCCCGGCTGCGGATGAGCAGGTTTGGGAGACCTTCTTTGCCAACTCTGGCGCCGAGGCCAACGAGGGCTCGATGAAGCTCGCGCGCCTGTACGCCAAGCGTGCCGGTAATGGCGGCAACACCATCGTGTGCATGCGCGGCGGGTTCCACGGCCGTACGCTCGAGACCATTGCCGCCACCATGCAGGATTGGCTGCAGGACAGCTTCCGCCCGCTGCCGGGTGGCTTTGTGGCCTGCACGCCCAACGATGTAGATGAACTGCGTGCGATCTTTAAGCAGCTGGGGAGCGAGATTTGCGCCGTGATGCTCGAGCCGATCCAAGGTGAGAGTGGCGTGCACCCTATGACCGAGGAGTTTATGGCGGCAGCGCGCGACCTGGCACACGAAGTGGGCGCCGTGCTTA
>UQZC01000169.1 GCA_900545505.1 uncultured Collinsella sp. | reverse complement strand
GGGGTTTTATCACGCTTCGCCCCAGAATCTATGGTTGTTGCGCAGGAGCTGTGCGGTTTTGTTCTCGGCGGCTGCAATGTCTGCCTCGTCAGCCTGCCAGGTCCAGTTGCCCGTGGCCACGCCCGGAACGTTCATGCGCGCGTCGTCGCCAAGCCCCAGGACATCCTGCAGCGGCATCATCACCAGGGGAGCGTCGCTTGCCAGCGCGTCGCCCATCAGCTTGGCCGCCACCTCAACACCGCTCGGTTCATCGCCGCCCGCAAAGGAACGCGTACACCAGCCGGCCAGCGTCGACGTATCGTGCGTTGAGGTGTACAGGATCTTTCCTGGCGTGGGGTGCACGCCGCAACGGACGTCGTAATCGCTAAACTCCAGCACGTCCATGCCGGGGAAACCGCAGGTCGAAGCCATGGCGCGAACACCGGGTGTCAAATAGCCCAGGTCCTCGGCGATAAAGTTGAGCGGACCCAGCTCGTCATAGGCAGTCTGGAACAGGTCTTTGCCCGGTCCCGCCAGCCAGCGACCGTCGGCGCAGGCCTTGCCCGCGGGGATACTAAAGTAGCTGTGGAACCCCAGGAAGTGATCCAGACGCACGCGGTCGTAGAGCGAGAACGCGCGGCGCAGGCGATCCATCCACCAGCTATAGCCGTTCTGCTTCATGTGGTCCCAGCGGAACGTCGGGTTGCCCCACACCTGACCCTCGGGCGCAAAGTTGTCGGGCGGCGCGCCCGAAATCTCAATCGCCTTGCCGGTATCGGACAGCCAGAAGTTCTCAGGTTCGCTCCACGCGTCTGCCGAATCGTCGGACACGTACATAGGAATGTCGCCGATAACCTCGATACCCTTCTTGTGCGCGTAGTTCATGAGCTCGCACCAGGCCAGGTCAAAGCGGTACTGCATGTACGCCTGAAGCTCGGCCTCGTTGTGGAAGCGCTTGTCGTCGATTAGATGCTCATTGTAGCGAGCGGCATCTGCCGGCCAATTGTGGCGCGACTCGCCCTCAAAGTACTTTTTGACGGCCATATAGACGCAGTACTTCTCGAGCCAATCGGCGTTGCGATGTTTAAACGCGGTGTGAACTACGCCCGCGGTGTCCAGGGGATCGGCTTCCTCCCCGCCGCGGGCCTTCCAGGTCTCAAAGTCGGCGGCCAGCTCCTCGTGGCTCTCGGGTAGCAGGTCGATATTGCCTGCAAAGGCCGAAGGACCGGCGTAGGGGGAGCGGAAGAAGTCCGTGGGATTGACGGGCAAAACCTGCCAGTAGCGCATGCCCATGGCGGCCAGATGGTCGATAAAGCGACGCGTGGGCGCGCCGATCGTACCGGGCTTGCCGTCATCGGTCGGCACCGATGTGATATGGCACACAACACCCGCACCGTGATCGAGCGGCTCCTGCAGGCGCTGCTCGGCATGGTGATAGATGATCGACGAGCCCAGCGGATACAGATCGAGCGTGACCGTACCGTTGTGGATCTCGCACTCATGACCGCTAATCACGTCACTCGCACATTCGTCGAGCGCCGGAATCGTCACGCGGTGCGAATTGCGGAGGCTGCGGTTGATGATGACGGTCGCGGACTCGCCATCCTTGCCCGTACGGTTGTAGGCAAGTACCTCGTCATTGAGCGCGAAGGCCTTGATCTCGCCATCGATCATAAACGGCAGCGCGCGGCGCACGGCCGAGGCATTCTTGACGATTGCGAACGTATCGAAGTCGTGCAGGTCTTCCTTGGTCGGCATGGTGCGACGATTGCCCGGATCGGTGAGACCCTCCAAACCGTACTCGTCACCGTAATAGATTGAGGGAACGCCCGGGAACGTCATCTGCATGAGCGTCGCGAGCCAAAAACGGCTCTTGGCAAGGCCCATCGCATTCTCGTCCAGACGCCATTTGCTGCGCTCGCACTCGGGCAGCTTCGACTCGTCGGGGCCGCCGCCGAGCACCGAGATGATGCGCGGACGGTCGTGGCTCGAAAGCAGATTAAGTGCGCAAGACAGGGCCTCACGCGGATAGTTCTCGCGTAGGGTCTCGATATCCTCGGCAGCTTGGTAGGCGTTTTTGTAGCCCATCAAAAAGCCGATGACCATGTCGCGGAAGGGGTAATCCATGGCCGAGTCGAGCTCGGAGCCTTGCAGGTAGCGACGCAGATGGCCGTAGCTGATCTTGTTGGAGGCATCTTCCCAGACCTCGCCGAGCAGCAGCGCGTCGGGCTTCTCGGCGAGTACGGCCTTTTTGATCTCGGTCAGGAAGTCATCGGAAAGCTCGTCGGCCACATCCAAGCGCCAGCCGTGAGCGCCGGCGCGCAGCCATTTGCGGATCACGCCGTCCTTGCCCAGGAGCCGCTCGCGCACCAGTTCGGAGCTCTCATTGATGGCGGGCATGTTGCCCACGCCCCACCAGCAGTCATACGAGCCGTCCTCATGGAAGTAAAACGCATCGCGCCACGGCGAGTCCTCGCTCTGCCACGCACCGACACCGGGATAGTTACCGTAGCGGTTAAAGTAGATCGAATCGTCGCCTGTGTGGTTGAAGACGCCGTCCAGGATGATGGAGATGCCCAGCTTCTCGGCTGCCTGGCACAGCTCGGTAAAGTCCTGCTCGGTGCCCAGGATCGGGTCGATCTTGGTGTAGTCGGCCGTGTCGTAGCGGTGGTTGCTCGCGGCCTCAAAGATCGGGTTGAGGTAGATGGCCGTAAAGCCCAGCTCGGCAATGCGGGGCAGGTCATTCTGGATACCCTTGAGCGAGCCGCCGTAAAAATCCCAGGTCTTGATGGAGCCGTCTTCGGCACGCTCGTACTCGGGCGGTTCGTTCCAGTCCTCGACCATGCGGCGCTGGATTCCTTTGCGCGGTTTTTCAACTTCGGCAAGCGTGCGTTCGCGCCAGTTTTCGTCGCGGGCATAGCGATCGGGGAAGATCTGGTAGACCATGCCGCGCTCGTACCACTCGGGACGCACTTCGCGGTGCTTGTAAACGGTGATCTGGAAGGACGGAACCTCGGCGTAGTCGTAGGTTACGCCCTCGCCGCCGGTGCGGCCCTGCGGCGCGCCCAGGCGAACCTCGGGCTGGCCCTCGATGTTGCAGATAAAGCTGTACCAGATAAGACAGGGCTCAGTGCACTCAAGCTCTACGGTAAATATGCCGTCGCCCTCGTGCGTCATGGGATACAGAGACTCACCGATTTCATCGACCCAGGTACGCAGGGTAAGCGTTGCCTGGTTGGGGTCGGCATCCTCCAAAATCACCGATAGCGAAACGGAAGTTCCAGTGGTCACAGCGCCAAACGGAGTACGAAACTGCGGCAGACGGCTGTTGTGAATCAATCTCATAATACGGTCCAGTTCAATAGAATCACGGCCTGCGGGCCATGGGCTTTACGCACAGATTGTAAGTATATCTGTTGTACACAGGCTGTATAAACAACATCCGTTTACCATCGGCGAACGGTTGTCCTAGAAAATCGTTTTACCATTCAAATTATCGCGATATTCAAATGTACCTATACCGATACTATTTGTAGCCAAACAAAAGTAACCCGGTTTACTACGACGATTTGAATGATCTCAACCACGGTCAATTTGGTGCTATTAAAACCGCAGGTAGAAGCGTTGCCAATTTCATAGAATACTCTCCGTGGTCGGCCAGAGCTAATTTGTCGTAGTAAACCGGCCCTCTTTTTAATAGAGAAGTTCAACCAAGAAGAGGGCGCCTGGTTGGGGCGCCCTCTTTTGCGTTGGATTAAGTTTTAATCGTCCAGACTAGTGACGCTTGCGGGTGGCCGTTGCCTTGCGGACGGAGGTCTTCTTGGTCGGAGCTTTTACCTCGGCCGGAGTGGTGGGGGAGATCGGGGGCTCCTTGGCGGGCGCGGCAGACGACCCC
>UQZC01000168.1 GCA_900545505.1 uncultured Collinsella sp. | reverse complement strand
TTAAGTCCGAGTTCGCCAAGAGCAAGATTGTGCGCTGGGCCTTTAGCCGCGTTGGCGGCATCCCCGTCGAGCGCGGTACCGCCGACATGAAGTGCTTGCGCGCCGCTCAGCATGCGCTGCAGCGCGGCGAGGACGTCCTGATCTTCCCCGAGGGCACGCGCATCCGCTCGCGCGAGATCAAGCCCGAGGTCCACGGCGGCTTTGCGCTCATCGCCCAGATGGGCAAGGCGCCCGTCAACCCGCTCGCCATCTGTGGCTGGTCCGACATCACGCCCGCGGGCAAAAAGCTCATGCGTCCCAAGAAGTGCTGGATTCGTGCCGGCAAGGCCGTCTCACTTTCCGACGCACCGACCGGGCTTAAACGCACGGAGCGCTTGGCCTGGTTTGAATCCGAGGCCATGAACCGCGTCTACGCCATGCGAGACGAGCTGTGCGCCGAGCATCCGGGCAGGTTCTAGCCATGAGCGAGAACGTGACGAACACCGCCGCGGCTACGTCCGACCAGGCAACCGCGCCGACAATCGAGATCGCCGCCCACGCCGGCACTTGCTACGGCGTACAGCGTGCGCTCGATATGGCGATGGCGGCCGCGCCGCAGGCAGGAGAGTGCACTCAGGTCCATACCTTGGGTCCGCTCATCCATAACCCCATCGTGGTACGCGAGCTCGCTGAGGCAGGCGTTGGCTTGGCCGAAACCCTGGACGACGCAGCAACCGGCACCGTGATCATCCGCGCCCACGGCGTGGTGCCGCAGGTCATCGATGCTGCCCGCAAGCGCGGCCTCAACGTGATCGACGCCACCTGCCCTTACGTCAAGAAGGTCCACGTGGCCGCCGAGCGGCTGGTGCGCGAGGGCTATCGCGTACTCGTCGTGGGTGAGCCGGGGCATCCCGAGGTCGAGGGCATTCTGGGTCACGCCGGCGATGGTGCGCAGGTCGTGAGCTGTGCCGCCGACGCCAACGCCTTGTCGCTCAAGGGCAAGGTAGGCCTGGTTGTGCAGACCACCCAGACCGCGCAGAACCTCGCCGAGGTCGTGGCAGCTATCACCCCGCACGTGCAGGAGCTGCGTGTGATCAACACCATCTGCGCCGCCACGAGTGAGCGTCAACAGGCAGCAGCCTCACTTGCCAACCGCTGCGACTGCATGGTCGTGGTGGGCGGCAAGAACTCGGGCAACACCCGCCGCCTGGCGCAGATTTGCGCAGACGCCTGCGAGCGCACGTATCACATCGAGGAAGCTTCCGAGCTCCAGGCCGCGTGGTTTACCGACGCTCACCACATCGGCATCACTGCCGGAGCCTCCACCCCACAAGAACACATCGAACGCGCCGTCACGCGCATCAAGGAGCTTTGCCGCTAACCATGGACCAGACCGTACCCGCATACGCCGCCGAGGTGGCCGATTACGGGCGCAGCCGCGACCCCGAGCCGGGTGAGGGCGCGCTCGTTAAGAACGTGCGTCCCGAGTCGCCCGCATGGGATGTGGGTATCGAGCCGGGCATGCGCGTGCTCATGGTCAACGGCGAGCAGCTCACCGACATGATCGTATGGCTTTGGGAGGCCGACGATGATACCGTCGACCTCGAGGTTTTCGACCCACGCGACAACACCGTCACCTCCGTCGAGCTCGACCGCTTCCCGGGCGAGGACTGGGGCCTGGAGTTCGACGGCCCCATCTTTGACGGCATGCGCACCTGTGTGAACGCCTGCGTGTTCTGCTTTATGACTATGCTCCCCAAGGGCGGCCGCTCCACGCTCTACATCCGCGACGACGACTACCGCCTGAGCTTTTTGCAGGGCAACTTCGTCACGCTCACGAACCTCACCGACGAGGACGTGCAAAACGTCATCCAACGCAACATGAGCCCTATGAACGTGTCGGTCCATGCCGTGAGCCCCGACGTCCGCCGTCGTATGATGGGCCGCAACGCCCAGCGCGGCATGGACGTACTCGAGGCCATCATGGCCGCCGGCATCGAGATCCACGCGCAGATTGTGTTGTGCCCCGGCATGAACGACGGCGAGGAGCTGGAAAAGACCCTGCGCTTTTGCGAGGAGCACGAGCAAATCACAAGCCTGGGCATTGTGCCGCTCGGTTTTACCAAGCACCAAAACCGCTTTAGCTGGTCCTACAGCGACAAACCCGAGCTCGCGCGCGAGACCATTGCCATGATCCGTCCCTACCAGGACCGCGCCTTCGAGCGTTTTGGCCGCCACACCTTCCAGATGAGCGACGAGTTCTACCTGGACGCCGGCATCGATCCGCCCGAGGCGGACTTTTACGACGGCTATCCGCAGTACTACGACGGTATCGGCATGATCCGCTCATACCTAGACGAGACGGACGATGTGCTTGCCGCCGATGCCGAGCGACTGGCCCGCGTCCGCGAGGCCATCGCCACTCGCAGCCAGCACCTGCTGTGCCTCTCGGGCGCCAGCGCGCGCGATACGGTGGCGCGTTTTGTGGAGTCTCCACAGGGCCTTGCCGGTACCGTCACGGCCATCAAAAATCGTTACTTTGGCGGTAACGTGGACGTGACCGGTCTCATCGTCGCCTGCGACATCCTGGAGCAGCTGCCGCAGGACCTCTCGGGGGTTATGCTCTTTGTGCCTAAGCTCATGTTCAACGCCGACGGTATGACCCTTGACGAGTATCATCGTGACGAATTGCTCGCACGCCTTACCGGTCGCGGCGCCGAGGTTCATGTGGTATCGACCATGCCGCATGAGCTGCTCGATCCCCTGGAGCACATCCTTGGCATAACCCCCGCCAATTCAACTATTCCCGCTGACCCTACCCATTAAAGGAGAGCAGATGAAACCTATCGTCGCCGTCGTCGGACGCCCCAACGTGGGCAAGTCCACGCTCGTTAACCGCCTGGCCCAGACCTCGGACGCCATCGTCCACGAGTCCCGCGGCGTCACGCGCGACCGCTCGTATCACACGGCCGATTGGAACGGCCGCGAGTTCACCATCGTCGACACGGGCGGTATCGAGCCGCTCAAGAGCGATGACGTCTTTGCCACGTCCATCCGCGACCAGGCCCTCGCCGCCGCCGAGGAAGCCGCCGTCATCCTGTTTGTGGTCGACGGCCGCACCGGCGTCACCGAGGAGGACGAGTCGGTCGCTCGCATGCTCAAGCGCTGCGACAAGCCGGTCTTTCTGCTGGTGAACAAGCTCGACAACCCCGATCGCGAGAACGACAGCATCTGGGAGTTCTATTCGCTCGGCATCGGTGAGCCCACGCCGCTCTCGGCCCTGCATGGTCATGGCACGGGCGACCTGCTCGACGATATCGTGGCCCTGTTGCCCGAGGAGGAGGACGAGGTCGCCGATGAGTTCCCCGATGCGCTGAACGTGGCCATCATCGGCCGCCCCAACGCCGGTAAGTCCTCGCTGTTCAACCGCATCCTGGGCGCCGACCGCTCTATCGTGTCCAACATTGCCGGCACGACGCGCGACGCCATCGACACCGTCGTGGAGCGCAACGGCAAGCACTACCGCATGGTCGACACCGCGGGCATCCGCAAGAAGAGTACCGTGTACGAGAACATCGAGTACTACTCCATGGTCCGCGGCCTGCGCGCCATCGACCGCGCCGACGTGGCGCTGCTCGTCGTCGACGCCTCCGTGGGCGTTACCGAACAGGACCAGAAGGTCATGGGTCTTGCCATCGAGCGCGGCTGTGCCATCGTTGTGCTGCTCAACAAGTGGGATCTGCTCGACGACGACCGTAAGCGCGAGGCCTGCATGGAGACCATCGACCGCCGTCTGGGCGTCATGGCTCCCTGGGCCCAGTACCTGCGCATCTCTGCCCTGACCGGCCGCAGCGTCGAAAAGATCTGGGCGATGGTCGACGCTGCCAGTCGAATGG
>UQZC01000167.1 GCA_900545505.1 uncultured Collinsella sp. | reverse complement strand
AGGTGCCGTCGCGGGCGCCCGCGGGCCCCGCCGCCGGGGCAAAGCCCGCCCCTGCTCCTGAGCCGCAGCCGGCCACACCCAAGGTCCAAGAGGTCCAGGCGACCGTCATTGAGCCCGAGCCCGCACCTGCACCTCAGCCCGAGCCGCAGGTCACCAAGCCCGCACCCGAGACGAGCGCCCGTCGCGATAAGCCCGCCGGCAAGACCAAGGCCATCGAGCGCCATCGCCCCGGTCGCGTGCGCATGGGCCTGGGTCTGATCGGCCTGGGTCTTAAGACGCTCATTACCGGCAAGACGAAATAGTCGTTTGTAGAAGCAGTTTGTAGAAGCGCCCCGCATTTGAGGAAAGCCTCGGATGCGGGGCGCTTTTCCCTGCTACCATGGTGCGAACAACAACGCGAATGACAGGCAGGAATATGAAGCTCACTATAGAATCGATGACCTACGGCGCCGACGGGCTGGCGCACGCCGACAACGGCAAGGCCGTCTTTGTGCAGGGCGCCGTGGCAGGCGACACCGTCGAGGCCGAGGTCGTACAGGACGGCAAGTCGTTCATGCGTGCCCGCACCACCGAGATTCTGGAGCCAAGCCCCGATCGCATTCAGCCTCCCTGCCCCTTCGTGGGCATCTGCGGCGGCTGCTCGTGGGGCAATCTCTCACGCACGGCACAGCTCGCCGCCAAGGAGCAAAATCTGCGCTCCACGCTCGAGCGTATCGGCAAGTTCAGCCCCGATCAAGTCGATGAACTGGTGCAACCCATCCGCCACACCAAGGATGATTGGGGCTACCGCAATAAAATCGAACTCGAGCCGACCGTTGTAAACGGCCGCGTGCGTCTTGGCATGCACGGTGTCGATCCTCGCAAGATCGTGACCGTCGATTCGTGCCCGTTGTTCGACAAACGCTTCCCCAAGGCACTCAAACCGGTCGTCGGCGCACTCAACTATCTAAGCGGCAGCCATGACTTGGGGCTCGAACGCGTGGGCATTCGCGCATCGCGCCGCACCAAGGCACTCGAGGTCGCACTCTGGACGCCCACAGGCTCTTTTCCGCGCTCGCAGGTCTCCCGCGTGCTGGCGGACGCCGCTCATCCCACGAGCATCGTGCGCGTGATGAGCAAGGGCGAAAAGAAGGCCCGCCGTGTCTCCAAGGTCGAAATGCTCGCCGGAGAGGGCTCATGGACCGAGAATATCGCCGAGGGTCAGATGCGCTTGTCTGCCCCGTCTTTTTTCCAGGTCAACACCAAGGGTGCCGAGATTTTGATCGAGCTTGTCATGGAAGCGCTCGACCCGCAGGAAGACGAGCTTGCCGTGGACCTGTACTGCGGTGCCGGCACCTTTACCCTGCCGCGCTGCCGTCGAGGCCTACGGCCCCGCCGTGCGCGATCTACGCCGTAACCTGGAAATCAACAAGCTTGATAACGTCGACGTCATCGGCGGAGACGCGGTGCGCGAGTTCCCCGACCAGGATGCCGACATCTTGGTGGTCGACCCGCCGCGCGCAGGCCTCGCCCCCGAGGCGATCGACCTTATCGCCAGCACGAGTGCCCGCGATGTCGCCTACGTGAGCTGCGACCCGGCCACCCTGGCGCGCGATCTCAAACGCTTTGTCGAAGAAGGCACCTTCTCCCCCGTAAAGATCACGCCAGTCGATCTGTTCCCACAAACCTTCCACTGCGAGACCGTCGTCCACCTCAAGCGCAACTAGCCACTTAATCATTGCTCAGAAAAATCATTGGGAAATCGAGCGTGGCAAGCGGAGGTCTTCGGGGTATAAGACGGCTAATTGTATGCCGCCTATGAAAGGAACCCTCATGCCCAGCGTTGCCGTTCTCGCCGCCGATGGCTTTGAAACTATTGAATGCTTGACCATGGTCGATGTCATGCGTCGCGGCGGCGTGCGTGCCACGCTCGTCTCGATTATGCCCACGCGTGAGGTCGTAAGCTCGCTGCAGATCCCCGTGACCTGCGATGCACTCTTTGATGAGATCAACTTTGACGAGTACGACTGCGTCGTGCTGCCCGGCGGCCTGCCCGGTGCCACCAACTTGCGCGCAGATCAGCGCGTCTGCGACGTGGTCTGCGAGTTCGCCGCGACCAAGCACGTCGCCGCCATCTGCGCCGCCCCGTTTATCCTGGGCGAGCTCGACCTGCTCGAGGGGCGCCATGCCACGTGCTTCCCTGGCTTTGAGAAAAGCTTCCCCGAGGGCGCCTATACCGGCGAGAAGGTTACGCAAGACGGCAACATCATCACCGCCAGCGGCATGGCCCAGTCGCTCCCCTTTGCGCTTGAACTGCTGCGCACGCTCGCCGGCGACAAGGCTGTCGAGAAGGTCGCCGAGGGCATCCAACTATGATTTTGGCTTCGCAATCACCGCGCCGCATCGAGTTGATGCGCGAGGCAGGGTATGACATTCGCGTGATTCCCGCAGATATCGACGAGACTCCCTTCGACGGCGAGGCCCCGCTCACGCTTGTCGAGCGCTTGGCACGCGCCAAGGCGGCTGCCGTTGCTGCCGAGTATGCCGAGCCCAATGAGCTGACGGTCGCGGCCGACACCATCGTCACCTTTGACGGCAAGATTCTGGGCAAGCCGGCAACCGAGGACGAGGCGCGCACCATGCTCCGTGAGCTTTCGGGCCGCACGCACCAGGTCGCAACCGGCGTCTGCATCGTTAAGGCAGGCGATACTGCCGCCCCGCATGCCGCCGAGAGCCTGTCGTTTGTCGATGTGACCGACGTGACGTTCTATGAGCTTACCGACGGGCAGATCGAGCACTACGTCACCTCTGGTGAGCCCATGGATAAGGCAGGCGCCTACGGCATCCAGGGCACAGGCGGCCGCATGCTCGTGCACGATATTTCGGGCGACTTCTATAACGTGGTGGGCCTACCCATCGCCCGCGTCGCACGTACCATTCAAAAACTCTCGTAATTGCATCTGGCGCTGGGTATCCCCCAGCGCCTACAATTTTGGCGTACCGTACGGATCCCGACCGGGCACAAGGCGCGGCGGAAAACCGATAGGAGTTAAACATGGATACACTGCTCGAGGCCATTGACGTCTGCGATGTCGATGGCTTTTGCTTTGGCAACTATACGGGCGAGGAGGCCGGCACCGGTTGCACCGTAATCGTGGCACCCGAGGGCGCCACCGGCGGCGTTGACGTACGCGGTGGCGCTCCCGCTTCGCGCGAAACCGACCTGCTGCGACCCGAGAACACCGTCGACAAGGTACACGCCGTCTGCCTTTCGGGTGGATCGGCCTTTGGCCTCGAGGCTGCAAGCGGCGTCGCTCGCGAGCTTGAGAGCCGCGGCATCGGCCTTCCCGTCGGCCCCACGCAGGTGCCTATCGTGTGCTCCAGCTGTATCTTCGACCTCGCCTTTGGTAACCCCACCGTGCGCCCCGACATTGAGGCCGGCATCGCCGCCGTGCGCGAAGCACTCGACCACACCCCCACCAAGCTCGAACAGGGCAACGTAGGCGCCGGCACGGGCGCTACCGTGGGTAAGCTCATGGGGCCTGCCACCTGCATGAAGGCCGGCCTTGGAGCTGCCGCCGTGGCACTCGGCCCCATCAAGGTGGGCGCCGTGGTCTCGGTCAACGCCTGCGGCAACGTTGTCGACCCCTTCACCGGCGAGTGCGTCCCCGGCATGCGCGCCGCAGCCGCTTGCCTTTGCCGCCGCCGGATCCATGCAGATGCCGCTCGACCGCACCAACACCACCATCAGCTGCATCGTCACCAACGTGGAACTCACTAAGGCACAAGCCACCAAGGTCTCCCAGATGGCCGCAGACGCCTACGCACACGCCATCCGCCCCACACACACCACCAACGACGGCGACACCATCTACACCCTCGCCAGCGGCAAACTGGGCGCCCAGGCAAGCGCCGCCGTTCCCCTAGACCTG
>UQZC01000166.1 GCA_900545505.1 uncultured Collinsella sp. | reverse complement strand
CCCCCAGCCGCAACGATTTGAGTGCAAGCCTGATGGGCGTCGTCCAGACCGACGCCGTGGCCCGCGCGATGGCCGTGCTCGAGCGCTCCGCCACGATGGGTGTGATCGTCGCAGCTCCGACGGCAGGATCCGCGGGTGTTGTGCCCGGCTGCGTGCTGGCGCTTGCCGATCGCCTGCAGCTCGACGACGAGCAAGTCATGGACGCGCTCTACTGCGCAGCCGCCATCGGCCTCAACCTCACCACAAGCGCCTGCGTTGCCGGCGCCGAGGGCGGTTGCCAAGCCGAGGTCGGAAGCGCCGCCGCCATGGCAGCCCCCGCGCTGGGGCAGACGGAGCGTTGCCGCGCTGAGTACCCTGCTGGGCCTCGTTTTTGCCCCCGTCGGTGGCCTCGTGGAGGTGCCCTGCCAAAACCGCAACGCCATTGGCGTGGCAGCGGCCTTTAGCTCGGCACAACTCGCCCTCGCAGGCATTAAGAGCTTGGTGCCGTTTGACCAGATGGCACATGTCATGCTCTCGGTGGGCCACGCGTTGCCGGCAACGCTGCGCGAGACGGCAAAGGGCGGCATCGCGCAGGCTCCGGCCGCACTTTCGGCCTGTGCAAAATGCGGTGTGTGCGGATAGCGACTAAGAACGACTCAAAGGTGGGACATTTGTCCCAGCTCTTTCGAATGCCACCGTTTCCGTACCACAAACAGCAGGGCAATCGCTATAATGCAAGCCCAGTAAAAACACGATGAACCGCAAGGCGAAAATCGAAGGATATGCATACGATGTCGCAAAACGATCGAACTCAACTGATTCCCGATCCGCAGCAGCCGAGCAGGCACACCGGCGGCGTTCAGTCGCCGCGTCCTATCGCGCCGAGCCACGGTCAGCAGCGTAGTGCAGCAAACGCTTCCCAACGCCCGAACCAACAGCGACAGCAGCGTCAACAACGTCAGCAGCGCCAGGCAAACGGCAATGCGCCCAAGCAGCCCCCCACGCACGCTCGAGGCGATCGTGGCCCCGCGCGCAAGTCCGCCGGCAACAATAAGTCGGGCAAAAAGACGACGCTCTTTGTCGTCCTGGGTCTAATCGTCATTGTCTATATCGTAGGCGTCGTAGCATTTTCGCAGGTAGCCTACCCCAACACCACCATCGCCGGCGTCGACGTCTCGTTCTCTAACGCTTCGTCTGCCGCCACCAAGGTCAACTCGGCATGGAAGCACTATAAGCTCACCGTGACAGGCGATGACTTTAGCTGGACCTATCAGCCCGAGTCCGATGAACCCATCGTCGACGGCGAAGCTGCCGCAAAAGAAATCATCAGCCACAACGAAGCCTTTGTATGGCCGGTCCGCCTTGTGGAATCCTTAAGCGGCAAGGCCAAAACAACCGCTACCTCCAACGAAGTCGATCTTGATCAGGACGTCGACCTGTCCATGCTCTCCGACACCTTTGACCAAAAGCAGTTTGAGAAGGATCTGGGCGCCGCCATCGACGAGTTTAACGAGGGCCGTTCGGGCACGTTCGAGGCCAATAGCTCCTATGACGAGCAGGCCGGCAAGTTTACCGTCGAGAAGGCGCGATCCAACGAAAAACTCAACCGCGAGCACGTCATTAAGTACGCCGAGCTCGAGCTTGCCTCGCTGGCCGAGACCGTAGATCTTTCCAAGCTCGGCAACGATGCCTATGAGCCGCTCAATGGAACGCTGACCGATGATCAGATTCAGGCCGCATGCGATGCCGCCAACAACTTCCTGGGCGTCAACGTGACCCTCAAGCTCAACGGCGAGGATGCCGGCAAGGTTGACGGCGCTTCCGTGTTGCAGTGGATCAGCTTTGCCGATCCGGCCAACCCCACGCTCGATGCGTCGCAGATCAGCAGCTGGGCAGCCGAGCTCGCCAACGGCTTTAATACCGTGGGCTCCACTCGCTGGTGGACGCGCGCCGATGGCAAGCAGTGCGCCGTCGAAGGTGGCGACTTTGGTTGGTCCATCGACAGCAGCTCGCTCGCCAAGCAGGTCGAGGACGCCATTAACAACAAGCAGACCGGCGAAATCGAAATCAAGTACTCCCAGAAGGCCGACACCTTTACCGCAAAGGGAGAGCCCGACTGGAAGGCGTATATCGACGTCGACCTGTCCGAGCAGCACGCGCGCTACTACGACGAGAGCGGCAATATCGTGTGGGAGGCCAACTTTATTTCCGGCAAACCGGGCGAAGACGCCACCCCCGAGGGCGTGTGGCAGATCAACAGCAACGACGGCGGCAGCACCCTGATCGGAGCCAAGGACCCCGAGACCGGTAAGCCCAAATACGAGAGCCCGGTGAGCTACTGGATGCCGTTCGAGGGCAATATGATCGGCTTCCACGATGCCACCTGGCAAAACGACAAGAGCTTCGATAATGCCGAGTCGTACAAGTGGTGCGGCAGCCACGGTTGCATCAACCTGCGCCTGGCAGACGCCAAGGCACTGCACGATTGCATCAAAGTCGGCCTGTGCGTGGTTGTGCACTCGTAGTGCAACGCGTGCATTCCTACAACGTGGAACCGCTTCGACCAATCTAACAGTTCCGAAAGAAACCGTCCTATGCGCCCGCCCCAACCGGTGGGCGCATATACTTATCGAGGTTCTTTCTATAAAGGAGACGCTATGCCGAATGTCCCCACGATCACCCCGGGCCCAGATGATACCGAGCGCACGTCCGAAGGTGCCACCGAAACGATTCCTCTGAGTACAAACGTACATGCCGACAAGCAGAGCGGACGCGGGAACGATGCGACCGAGATTTCCGATGAAGAGGCATATGCCAAGCTCAAGGCAAAACGTGCCGAACGTCGACGCAAAAAGCTGATTCGACGCTGTATTGCCGCCGGCGTCGTAGGTGCCATCGCGCTCATTGCCATTGTCGCAACCCTGGTTATCAATGCGCAGCCTCAGAGCGCTAGCGGGCCTGTGACCGACATGGTGACCGAGGGCACGTTTACCACAACGGTCGAGGCGAAAGGCCAGCTCAAACCCATTTCGTCCTCAGTGGTCTCCCCTTCTGTCGACGGCACGGTCGATTCAATCAACGTGCAGGCGGGCCAATCCGTCAACGAGGGCGGCGTGCTTATGACCATTAAAAACGACGAGCTCGATCGCAACGTTGCCGAGGCGCAGCGTGCAGTTGCAGCCGCTCAAGAAGACCTCGCCAACGCACAAAAAGCCGCAGCCGCCGCGCAGGCCACCCCAACGACGAACGTTGATGGAGCTTCCGCAGCGGCTGACATCTCCGCCGCATCGGCGGACACGAACGCCGTATCGGCCGCGCAGCGCAGCCTCGCATCGGCCCAGGCAAACCTCGACCAGGCGAACGCCAAGGCCGCCAGTCGCACGGTCACGGCCCCGAGCTCGGGTAGCATCGTGGAGCTTAACGCCAAGGTGGGCGCCACGGTAACAGGAGGCATGATCATGGGCGAAAGCGATACGAGCGGCGGCAAGCAGTGCATGCAGATCGCCGACCTATCCAAGATGAAGGTGACCGTGCAGGTGGGCGAAAAGGACATCGCCAAGATCGCCGTTGGGCAGAGCGCCAACGTCACGTATCCCGCGTTTCCCGATATCGTGAGCCAGGGCACCGTCACGGCTATCGCGTCGGTGGCAAACTCTGACGCCGCCAACGGTGGCGGCGGCAGCGTAACCTTTAACGTCGACATTCTCATAGAGCCGCCCGACGCGCGCCTGAAGCCGGGCATGACAGCCGAGGTATCAGTGGTGACCGAGCAGCTCGACGACGTGGTGATGGTGCCGACGATGGCGCTCATGACCGAAGACGGCGAACACTATTACGTCAACGTGGCGACTGATGACGAGGGCAAGCAAACCCGTCGCGTGAAGGTGACCGTCGTAACGCAAAACGACAACGAAGCCGTAGTCGGCAAGACACAGGTC
>UQZC01000165.1 GCA_900545505.1 uncultured Collinsella sp. | reverse complement strand
GTATTGAACCGCCCTGGCGTGGAGTATCGGCAGGTGCGCCGTGGGGATACGGTCGATATCGGCTCATTTTGCGCCCGCGTGATGTGGCCATTCGAGTCCGTGGATGGCGAGGGAAATGAGGACTCGCTTGTCCTGCTGCTCTCTTATGTTCAGGAAGGCAAGGGCCTGCGTATGCTCCTCACCGGTGATGCCGAGCTCGACCAAGAACGGGAATTCGTGCAGGACGTGGGGGATATCGATGTACTTAAACTTGGGCATCACGGCTCCAAGGTTTCAGTCGATGTTGAGTTGCTGGACGTCCTGAAGCCCGAGCTTTCCCTCGCGAGCGCGGGCGAAGGGAATCGATATGGCCATCCGTCCGATGCCTGCATCGATGCCGTTAAGGAAACGGGCGGTGTGTTCGCGTGCACCATCGAACACGGCGACATTACCGTCATGCCGACTGCGAATGGCTTTGCGATGCGATGCCAGCGACCGTGAGGACGTCGTTGGCGTGTGGTGGGCCCCTGGGCTAGAATGGCACGGAACGAATACGAAGGTCTGCGGGAGGGGAGCGCGATGTCCGAAACCGGTCTGTTGCCGGCATATCTGATCGTCGGTACCGACGGAGTCAAACGCGACCATGCTGTCTCACGTATGAAGGCGCGTCTTGAAAAGACGGGTATGGTTGAGTTCAACCTCGACGAGCGCGATATGACTAAAGACCCCGATATCGAGTCGATTATCGGATCGCTCAACACCTTTCCCATGGGCAGCGAGTTTCGCCTGGTAATCCTTGACGGCTGTTCAAAGCTCGCCAAGGCGGTCTCGGAGCCGCTCGTCGAGTATCTGGCGAGTCCCAGCCCCACAACGGTCTGCCTCATCATCGCCGACTCGCTTGCCAAGAACACGCGCCTGTATAAGGCGATCGCCAAGATCGACAAGAAGGCCGTGATCGATTGCTCCGGCACCAAGCGCTGGGAGCTACCGCGTCGCGTGCAGCAGATGGCTACGCAGCGCGGCAAGTCGATGTTGAGCGACGCCGCGCGCCAAGTGGTCCGCGACGGCGGCCGCCGAGGAGCTCGTCTCGCGCTCGGGCGAGAACACTCGCATGCTCGATAACGACTTGGCTAAGCTTGTCCAGATGGTCGAGGCACCGCAAATTGAGCTTGCCGACGTTGAGCGCTGGATTGTACGTACGGCCGAGGTTCAACCCTGGGACTTTCTCAATGCGGTCTCGGCACGTGACATGCGACGCTCGCTCGAGCTCTTCAATTTACTGCCCGCCAAGAGCTACGTGTGGACTTACACGTTGCTGTGCGGCCGCATCCGCGAGCTTATCGTCGCCAAGGCGCTCGATGCGCGCGGACAGGGTCGTGAGCTGGCCGCAACGCTCAAGCTCCAGTCCTGGCAGGTCAAGAATCACCTGACCTGGGCACGTCGCTTTTCGATGGTAGAGCTCGTCGCAGCGCTCGAGGGTGCCGTTGATGTGGAGCTCGCGCTCAAGGGTTCGGCCGATTCTCAGACCGCGCTTTTGCTCTGGATTACGAACATCTTGAGAAAATCGTGATGATACCTGCCTATTTGACAAATTCGTTCTATCCCTTTGAGGGGGAGCGTGCTATAGTAGGCGCTTGCATGACCTCACCGTGTCTCAGAGGTGTCATACATTTTTTGCAAGGAACTCGAAAGGAACTCCAGAAGTGGCAAACATCAAGTCTCAGAAGAAGCGTATCCGCACCAATGAGGCAGCTCGCATGCGTAACAAGGCTGTCAAGTCCGAGCTCAAGACGCTGACCAAGCACGTCCAGTCCGCCGTCGCCGAGGGCGACGCCGAGAAGGCCCAGGCTGCCCTCAAGACCGTCACCAAGCGTCTCGACATGGCTGCCGCCAAGCATGTTATCCACAAGAACCAGGCTTCCAACCGTAAGTCCGGTCTTGCCAAGCTCGTGAACAGCATCAACGCCTAAGTTGTAAATTTCACACCAAACAGATTACGCGTATAAATGGAGCCTGTTTTATGGAACAGGCTCCATTTTTTGTACCGCTCGGGTAAGATAGTCCGCATGAATACTTCAATTGACATTTCCCACATCCGCAACTTCTCAATCGTTGCGCACATCGACCATGGCAAGTCCACGATCAGTGACCGTATCCTCGAACTCACCCATACAGTCGACGAACGCGACATGGAGTCGCAGCTGCTCGACACCATGGATATCGAGCGCGAGCGCGGCATCACGATCAAGTCCAATGCCGTTCGCGTGTCCTATGACGCCGACGATGGCGAGACGTATCAGTTCAATCTGATCGATACGCCGGGCCACGTGGACTTTACCTATGAGGTCTCGCGCTCGCTGGCAGCCTGTGAGGGCGCGGTGCTCGTTGTCGACGCCACGCAGGGCGTTGAGGCGCAGACCGTCTCTAACGCGACGCTCGCCATGAACGCCAATCTGGACATTGTGCCGGCCATCAACAAGATCGACCTGCCCTCGGCTCATCCCGACGAGGTTAAGACCGAGATCGAGGATGACCTGGCGATCCCTGCCGATGATGCCGTGTGTGTCTCGGGCAAGACCGGCGAGGGCATCCACGATCTGCTGGAGTCCATTGTCTTTTTGATCTCTCCGCCCAAGGGCGATGCGAACGCGCCGCTCAAGGCACTCATTCTGGATTCATACTTCGACGAGTATCGTGGCGTCGTCGCCACGGTCCGCGTCTTTGACGGTTCCATCAAAAAGGGCGATACCCTGCGCATGATGCAGGCAAAGGGCGACTTTTTGGTCGATGGCGTGGGCGTCAAGCGTCCCGCCGAGACTCCGGTTGACGCGCTGACGGTCGGCGAGGTCGGATACGTGGTCACGGGCCTGAAGGACCCCGAGGCCGTTCGCGTGGGCGATACCCTCACGTGGGCGTCGAATCCCTGCCCCGAGCCGCTTCCCGGCTACCGCGAGGCCAAGCCCATGGTTTATACGGGCCTGTTCCCGATCGATAACAAGGACTACGAGAACCTGCGTGACGCGCTCGATAAGCTGCACGTCAACGACCCGTCGTTGGTGTGGGAGCCCGAGACCTCGGTGGCGCTCGGCTTTGGTTTCCGCGTGGGCTTCTTGGGCCTGCTGCATATGGAGGTCGTCAAGGAGCGCCTGGAGCGTGAGTTCAACCTGGACCTCATTGCCACGAGTCCCTCGGTCGACTATCACGTCTACAAGACCGACGGCGAGATGATCGATGTCCGCAGCCCGCAGGATCTGCCCGAGGCTACGCGCATCGAGCGCATCGAGGAGCCCTACCTCAAGGCCAAGATTATCTGCCCGCCCGAGTATACGGGTGCCGTCATGCAGCTCGCTATCGAGCACCGCGGCATTACTACCGACATGATTCATCTCACGAGCAAGTCGGTCGAGATGCGCTTTGATATGCCGCTCGCCGAGCTCATCTTGGACTTCTTTGACCAGCTCAAGAGCCGTACCAAGGGCTATGCCTCGCTCGACTACGAGTTCAACGAGTACCGTCCATCCGAGCTTGTGAAGCTCGATATCTTGCTTTCGGGCGACGAGGTGGACGCGCTGTCTTTTATCGTCCACAAGGACAAGGCCTACGGTCTTGCCCGCGGCCTATGCGACAAGCTCAAGGAGATTATTCCGCGTCAGCTGTTTGAGGTGCCCATCCAGGGTGCTATCGGTAACAAGATCATCGCCCGTTCCACCGTCAAAGCGCGTCGCAAGGACGTTCTTGCAAAGTGCTACGGCGGCGATATCTCGCGTAAGCGCAAACTGCTCGAGAAGCAGAAAGAGGGCAAGAAGCGCATGAAGGCCATCGGCTCAGTCGAGGTCCCGCAGGAGGCCTTTATGGCGATCCTCAAGGTGGACGAGTAGGTCTATGGCGCTTTCTGAATACAGCAAGCGGCTGCTGGGTGCTTATGCCGAGCAGCCGTTCCTTATGGCTCCTCGCCATAGGA
>UQZC01000164.1 GCA_900545505.1 uncultured Collinsella sp. | reverse complement strand
ACCATCGCAACGGTCGTGCGCCCTTTTTTCTAGCGTATCTGGGCGCCGGCTTTCTTTTTCTCGGCCTTGACGCGGTAGAGTTCCGCGTCGGCAGCGCGAAGCAAGTCTTGCCAGGTATCGACGCCATCACCAACCCGTGCGTAGCCGATGGACATCCGCAACAGATACGGAACCTCGGCGCGCGCGAGCTCGTCGTTAATCGCCGAACACAGATCTATGATGTCCTGTTCCGCTGCTGCCTTTTGGAGCACCACGAACTCATCGCCACCATAACGTGCAATAAAGCCACCAGACGCCGAGCAGACTTCTTTGAGCGCAGCGGATATGACCTGAAGAGCGTGGTCGCCCTCCACATGCCCATAGCGATCGTTAATCTGCTTAAAGCCGTCGGCGTCCATCATGAGCAGATACACATCTTCGGCCTGATCCACATTTGAGAAGAGCGACAGCATATAGGTCTCAAAACGGTTGCGATTGTTGAGGCCAGTCAACGGGTCGGTCGAGATGAGTTGCTCCTGGCAGATAATGTAGAGCAGCAACATGCTAATCATTATGCCGACACAAAGGACAGGCACCGAGTATACGATCTGAAAGGTACCGCCCACCAGGGCCGGAATGGCGAAAAATGCCAAGGTTCGATAGATAGCCTTCGTCTGCGGGCTCTCGACCCTGCGAGATTGCACAAACGCATGCAGGGACGTATGTATAACGTAACAGTAGCTGACAATGGGCTGGATCATATAGGCAAAGCCGCGACGATACACGCCCTGCGAATCGATATAGAACAAGGCGTGCGTCCAGTAACTGGTAAAAGCCAGCACGACCACCAGAGCCGTAGGCAACGTTACAAGCACCACCCTATAGCGCGAGGTCACAAGGCGAGAGCCCTGCATCGTCTCGGAATAGATAAACCAAATGAGACACGCGATGGCAAAGAGCGAAAACGAAACCGCGTTGGAAATCCAGTTGGCAGCAATACCCAACGTGCCGTCCGCACCATCCGAAAGCGTCCAGATCATATCGAATAATATGTACGCGGCAGAGGTGTAGCCAAGCATGCTAAACAATAGCTGCAGGGTGCTCGAGAACAAGGAGCGACGACTTCGCGCGGCAAGCCCGATAAGAACAATCATGCATAGCAGGAATATCTCAATCTTGAGTGCCTTAACCACTAGACGCCATCCCTTCAATATCCGAATGGTCAGAATCGCCCAATTCGAATCAGGGCAATAAACACCCCTTTACTCCGCAGGGGTAAAGGGAATCATAGCAAAGCGCCCGAACATCACTGCAAAACAGTTTCTGTTCGGGCGCTCGGACGGCGCGAATTGCACGCCGGAATCAATTATCGGTAACGGCCGTTACTCGCCATCGATGTCGGTCGCGACGGCCTCCTCGATGGCCTCGACACCGGCAGGCGACAGGTCCTCCTTGCCCTGGCAGAACTTCTTGTCGACCCAGCCGGTCAGAATCGGAGCCATGATTGCCGTGATGATAACGGCAGTGGCGATCTGGGCGTACGCGGTGGGCGCAAGCTCGGCGTAGCGCGGCGCGACCTCGGCGAGAGCAACCGGCGTGGTCATAGCCGTGCCGGCGATGGTGGAACAAGCCACGGCAGCCTTGCCGTTACCACCGCACAGGCGCTCGAACGCAAAGGTGATGGGACCGACGACAAACAGCGTGACAAGGCCCAGCAAGATGCCGGAAATACCACCGGCGATGAAGCTCGAAAGGCTCATGGACGCACCGAGCTGAAAACCAATTACAGCGATCGCGGGATTGGCGCCGGGAACCAGCAGGTTCTTGATAAACGGGAACAGGTTGCCCAGAACCATGCCGATAACGAGCGGCAAAATGGAGCCGATGATAGTACCGACAGGGATGTTGGCAAGACCCGAAACACCAAGGACGATCATCGTGACGGCGGGGCCGGCCGTAAAGAACAGGATACCGACGGCGCCCTGCTCGGACTCATCGCCGAACTCGCCCATGATGCCCGTATAGAGCGCCATGTTGCAAAACGTAATGCCGCCGATGATAGACACGGAGCTCAGACCCAGGAAGTTGTCGTTAAAGAAATATGCCACGCCTAGGCCGAGAGCCGCTGCGACGACCAGCTTGGGAATCAGCACGACGATACCGGTCTTGATGGCGCCCGGCGTGGACTTAAAGCTGATGCCGGCGCCCACGAACAGCAGGATCGCGGCGACGATGGTATTGGAGCCACCGCGGCAGGCAGCCGTAAAGAAGCCGCCGATCTCAAAAACCTGCGGGCAGAAGGTGTTGAGCAAAAGACCGACGATTATCGGATAGATCATGATGTCGCCCGGGATGCGCGGAACCTTGAATTTCTTTTGCTCGTTGGCAGTCGCTTCCTGTGCCATGAAACCCCCATTTCCGCTGACGCGGAACAAAAGCCCACGTCATGCTTTGCTACAGTAAAGATTGACCATGGTACCAGAAGAAATAGACCAGCTCGGTGAAAAATTCGACAAGTTGGGATGGAACGAGATTCGGCGCCCGCGACGCCACCCCTATATAAGGCTCAAGACAATATAGAGTACGATGCCCGAGACGCAGCACCACAGCATCGATTTTGTCTTGACCGCCACGACCACGACGCCGACGGCCGCAATCCAGGGAACCAAGGCAGGCCAGAGTCCCGCGTCGAACGCGCCGGGGCTCACCAAGTCGTTGGCGACCAGCGCGGCAAAGGCAGCGGGCGGGATATAGCCCAGGGCCTCGGTAATGCGGGGCGACAGGGTCCGCCCGCGCAAGGCGAACGCCGGCGCGATGCGAAAGAACGCGATAGCAGCCCACGACGACAGCCACAGAACCAAGAACTCGTTAACGGGCATCGCGGGCACCTCTTCCGTCAAATACAGCATCGCACGCCAGCGCAATGGTAATGCCGACCACGACGCTTGCCGGCACGGCAATATTCACGAGGCCCAAGAACTTGCATACGGCGACGGACACCGCGCCCGAAACCGCCGCGACAACGTTGCCGCGCGACAGCCGCTGCGAAAAGAGCAGGCAGATAAAGAGTGAGGTGCAGACAAAGGCTGCAATGGCGGTGGGAACATCGACAACGGCTCCGACGATGGCGCCCGTCGTACACGAAACGCCCCATGTTGCGATAAGGATCACGTTGAGCACGAAGGACTCACGCGGGCCCCAATCCTCCCCTTCAACCAACTTGGCAAGCGAGATGCCGTATGCCTCCTCGGTAAGTGTCGCGGCAACAGCCAGCGTCTGACGCTTCGAGGCACCCCTCAGATGCGGCGCGATCGATGCCGAGTAAAGCGCAAAGCGCGAGGAGACGGCGGCGACGCTCGCGACGATCGATGCTGCAGGCACACCCGCCAGCCACAGGTTGCAGATCATAATCTGCCCGCTGCCCGTCACAAACGTGCTGCTCAGGACAAAGACCATCCAGGGCTCCATTCCCGTCTGCCCCATGATCATTCCGCACGGCGCGCCTATTGCAACATAGGTAAGCATCACCGGCCAGACGGTTCTAACGATTTTGAGCACCATACGCTTCTCATCCTGACAAGGTCTCCGAGCCGCATGTAGCGATACGGCAGAATCATCATCCGACAGCAACCGAGTTCACCTACAATTGCCACCGGATCGAAAGACACAACTTTTTAGGAAGTCATTATGACAGCTATCGATCGAGACCGGGCGCGCGCGGCCTTCAAAAGCTACACCGATGCCTACGACGCCACCAACCCACGCATCGCGCTCAAAATCGAGCATACGTACCACGTGGCCGAGGCATGCGATGCCGTAGCGCGCGAGCAGGGCTGGTCGTCAGAAGATATTGACCTGGCATGGCTTTGCGGCCTGCTACACGATATGGGCCGCTTTGAGCAGCTGCGACGCTGGGACACCTTTAAGGACGCCGAGAGCATGAGCCATGCGGCGCTGGGCATCGAGGTCCTCTTTGGCGAGAAT
>UQZC01000163.1 GCA_900545505.1 uncultured Collinsella sp. | reverse complement strand
GACCCTGCGGGGCCGCGCGCGCGTGCCGGCGGGCCGGCGGTGAAGGTGCCGCCAAGCGCCTCGATGCGCTCGCGCATGGAGGTAAGCCCCATGCCCTCCGCGGTGCCGCGGCCGCTTGCTTGGACCTCACCCACGCCATCGTCGGTAACAATGAGCTGGTAAAACGACGGATGCTCCATGCACCGTACGGTGACGGTCTGGGCGCAAGCGTGGCGCATGGTATTGGAGAGCGCTTCGCGCAGGACCGCTGCAAAGCAGTTGGCGACGTTTGCGGGCGCATGTTCGGCCATAACTTCAAGCTCAATCTGCGGGCCGCCGTCCGAGCGTGTGCCTTCGACAATGCGTTCGAGCTGCACGGAAAGGTCGACGGCGTTGTCGTTGAGCGCGTGGACGCTGGTGCGCACAAGCTGGAGCGCCTCGTCAACCGTGCGTTTAACGTCGGCGAAATCGGCGGCGACGCCAGGCTCGTCGGCGTGGACCACGCGTAGGGCTTCGGCCTGCAGTGAGGCGCGCGTGAGCTGGTGCCCGACGTTATCGTGGATCTCGCGCGCGATGCGGGCGCGTTCGGCGAGCGTCGCGAGCTCGACTTCGTAGTCCTGGCGGTCGGCGAGGTCGCGGTTGCGTGCCTCGAGTGCCAGGGCGCGTTCTTGCAGCTTGTCGCGGGTGCGACGCATGCGTTCCTGTTCGCGCTCCAGCTGCGCGGTGCGCAGCGACAGCAACGTGGCGGCGACCGAAAGGATGGCGGTTAACAGCAGCGTTCGGGTGGTGAGCACGCCACCACGAAGGTCCGCGACAAGCGCGCAGACAAGCACGGCGCCAATCGCCAGCGCGGGCCAGATTCGTTCACGGTGAACGCGTCGCGCGATGTCATAGAGAGCGAGAGGCGCAAACGGCACAAACGGCGGCACGAAGACGGCCGCGATGATGTAAGCGTAACTCGCGGCCTTGCCCGCACGGCGGGCGCGGTTTCCCTGTGCGACCTCGGCCAGCGAAGTGGCAATAACGCCAAGGCAAAACGCCGCAACCAGACGAGCGTCCACGGCAAGACCCATGGCGGCCGCAATACAGCACGCCAGCACGATCGATTTGTCGAAAAGCCTGTTCATACGGGTATTGTACGCGAAGCTGCGCGTGGTGGAGGGGCCGCCTAGCGCAACCGTGACATTCCTCCCGCGCGGCAAAGCGGCGTCGATCGCTCGCGCGAGCGGGGGTTTCACCTCTGCCCCCTCACACTCGTGACAAAGCTCACTGGTGCGCGTCGGCGGCTCCTGCGATGATGCAATCGTACCGGGCCGCAATCAACAGAAGGGCCGCCTCATGACAGACATCGTCCACGTCGAAAACCTCGTCAAGCGCTACGACGATCTTATTGCGCTCGACCACTTTAACCTGAGCATCGCCCCCGGCGAGATCTTTGGCCTGCTGGGCCCCAACGGCTCGGGCAAGACCACGTCCATCAACTGCATCCTGCAGCTGCTCGCCTACGACAAGGGCACCATCGAACTGTTCGGCGAGCCCATGACGCCCGCCCGCTACGACCTCAAGCGCCGCATCGGCGTGGTGCCGCAGCAGGTGGCGGTGTTCGACGAGCTTACGGTGCGCGAGAACATCGACTATTTCTGCAGCCTCTACGTCAACGACCGCAAGCGCCGCCGCGCGCTGGTCGACGAGGCCATCGACTTTGTCGGCCTGGGCGACTTTGCCAAGTTCCGCCCCGGCAAGCTCTCGGGCGGCCTGGCGCGACGCCTCAACATCGCCTGCGGCATCGCGCACAAGCCCGAGCTCATCTTTTTTGACGAGCCCACGGTGGCGGTCGACCCGCAGAGCCGCAACGCCATCCTGGAGGGCATCTGCCGCCTGCGCGACGAGGGCGCCACGGTGGTGTATACCAGCCATTACATGGAGGAGGTCGAGCAGATCTGCAGCCGCATCATGATCATGGACGGCGGCCGCGTGCTGGCGCAGGGCACCAACGACGAGCTCAAACGCATGATTCAGATGGGCGAGCGCGTGACCGTCGAGGTGGGCGCCGTCGAGCCAGCCACGGTCGAGCGGCTGCGCGCCCTCGAGCACGTGCTCAGCGTCGAGCTGTCCGGCGGCGAGCTCGTCTGCACCTGCGAGACGAGTCCGCACAATCTGGTCGACATCCTCGACACGCTGCGCGCTGCCGACGTTGCGCTCGGCCGCGTGTGGAGCGAGCCACCGACCCTCAACGACGTGTTCCTCGAGATCACCGGCCGCGAGCTGCGCGACTAGGGGGCGGCCATGTTCAACACCATTATCATTACGGTCAAGACGCTGCTGCGCCGGCCGAGCACGTGGGTTTGGGGCGCTCTCTTTCCCATCGCGCTTTCCACGATGTTTATGTTTATGTTTGCGAACCTCAGCTCCGACGGCAAGATCGACCCGGTGCCAGTGGCTGTCGTAGCGGATGAGGCCTGGGACGCCTCGACCTTTAAGGATGCGGCGGCTTCGCTTGCCAAGGAGAGCGACAATCAGCTGCTCGAGATCCACGAGTGCGACGACGCAGCCGATGCGAACCGTGCGCTTAAGGCCGGCGAGGTCGCGGGCATCTATACGGTCGACGACGCAGGCGCACCCAAGCTCACACTGCTATCGAGCTACGACAGCTCGCGCGCATCATCGGTGCTCACCGATCGCAGCATCCTGGAGACGGTGGCAAGCTCGTATACACAAAATGCCGAGCTCATGTCCCAGATTGCCCAGGACAACCCGGCGGCACTCGCCGACCCCGAGGCGGTTGCGCGCGCTCTGTCGCTCGAGGGCGGCACCCGCCGCGTAAGCCTGACACGCACCACGCCCGATGGCACGGTCATCTACTATTACGCGCTCTTTGGCCTGGTGGCGATGATGTCTGCCGAGTTTGCCGCCTTGAGCGTCGTCGATCTGCAACCCAATCTGTCGGGCCTTGGCGCGCGCCGCTGCGCGGGTGGTCTTTCCAAAACGGCGTCGCTGGCCGGTATCTTTGTGGGCTCGTGGCTGGTCTCCTTTGCCTCGATGGCGATCGCGATCGGCTACGTGCGTCTGGTCGTGGGCGTCGACTTTGGCGGGCGCGAGGGGCTGTGTTTGGTGGGCGGCGCCGCTTCCGCGCTTGCCGCCACGGGCTTGGGACTCTTTGTGGGCACGCTTCCCGTTAAGGGCGGCAAGGCGTCCAAGTCTGGCATCCTCACGGGCTTTGCCACTACGTGCGCCCTGTTCGCCGGCCTCTACGGCGAGCCTGCGATGGCGCTTGCCGACGACGTCGCCCGCGCCTGCCCGGCTGAGTGCTGGCTCAACCCCGTCAAGCTTATCTGCGACATGTTCAACCGCCTGTATTTCTTTGAAGACTTGGGGCCTTTTGCCGTTCGCGCGGGCGCGCTGGTCCTCATGACGCTGGTGTTTGTTGCCGCCGCCACGCTGATTTTTGGAAGGAGCCGCTATGAGCACCTTTAAGACCGCGCTTCGCATGGCGCTGGCGCACCCGTTCTACCTGCTCATCTATACGGTGTTCATTTCGCTGATGGGCGTATTCATCGCGGCATCTGTGAGCTGGAACTCGTCGCAGCTCACCGAGTACAAGCCCTACGACGCCAACGTGATCGTGGTCGACCGCGATGGCAGTGATCTTTCACTTGCGCTCACCAAGCACCTAGGTTCGCGGTTTGACCTGGTCACGGGCGTCGGCGATGACACGTACGACCTTGCGGACGCGCTCTCCAAGAGCAACAGCGCCAAGGGCAGCGCCGACTGCGTGTTCTTTATCCCGGAGGGGTTCGAGGACGACCTGGTCGCGGCTGCCCGCGCGGGGGAGTCCCTGCCCAAGCTCGATGTGACCTACGGTGCCGGCACCATGGCGGCGGCGCTTTCGTCTGCCGAGGCTTCGCGCTGGATCTCGCTCGCGGGCGCTGCAGCCGCACTTGAGCCCACTGCCTCCAACGGCGACGCCTGGCTCATGGCCATCGACAAGCCCGCCGGC
>UQZC01000162.1 GCA_900545505.1 uncultured Collinsella sp. | reverse complement strand
GGCCAAGGACGCGCAGACCATCTTCTTGTTCGCCGTGGCCATCGTCGCCTACGCGCTGCCGAGCTACCTGGGCGGCAACGGCTTTTTGGCCGTGTACCTGGCAGGCATTGTACTGGGCGCCAGCGACATCACCGGCAAGGTCGAGATGGCGCACTTCTTTGACACCCTCACCGAGATGGCCGAGATGACCATCTTCTTCTTGCTCGGCCTGCTCGTGACGCCCGCCCGCCTGCCGCAAATGCTGCTGCCGGGCCTGGCGCTCATGGCGTTTATGCTCTTCGTGAGCCGTCCCATCGCCGTCGGTCTGCTGCTGGCGCCCTTTAAGACCAATCCTCGCCAGGTCGCACTCGTAAGCTGGGCGGGCCTGCGCGGCGCGGCTTCGGTCGTCTTTAGCCTCTTTGCCGTTGTGGCCGGTGTTCCCGGTGGGCACGACCTGTTTGACCTGGTCTTTGTGATTGCCGTGTCGAGCATTGTGGTGCAGGGCTCGCTGCTGCCGGCGGTGGCGAAGAAACTCGATATGATCGATGCGACCGGCGACGTACGCCGCACCTTTAACGACTACCGCGACGAGGACGGTATGTCGTTTGTCAAACTCAAGGTGGGCGCGGGCCATCCGTTTGCCGGACGCTCGCTCGCCGATATTGGTAGCGCAACGAACATGCTGGTGGTCTTGGTGCTGCGCGACGGCGCGCACCCGGTGCTGCCCAACGGCGATACCGTGATCGAGGAAGGCGACCTGCTGGTGATGGCCGCGCCGACGTTTGAAGAGCGTGCCGAGGTTACGCTGCGCGAAGTCACCGTAACGCCCCACGGTCGCCTGGCTGGCCAGCGCCTGCGCGATGTGCCGCAAGGCAAGCATCCGTTTATTGTGGTGATGCTCAAGCGCGAAGGTCAGACGATCATCCCCGATGGCAACACCCTAATATACGCCGGCGACGAAGCCGTCATCGCCACGCTAGCATCGTAGTGACTAGGAGGTAGCTACTTTAGGACGAAGAGATCAAGCGCCTAGAGAACCTCATGTCTTCGCTCGCAGATTTGGATTTGCCTGAGGAGTAAGGTCACCCCTCCCCCATGTAACCATCCTGTAAATCATAGCGGCGCAGTAGAGTTTTACCGTGATGTGGTCGCGCCTAGCGCTCCACTGTGCTAAAGTATCCCGAACGTTCAAACGACTACGAGGGAGACTAGAAGATGGCACGTGTGCACAACTTCTCAGCTGGCCCGGCCGCACTGCCTACCAGCGTGCTCGCCGAGATCGCCGACGAGATGATGGACTACCGCGGTTGCGGCATGTCCGTGCTCGAGATGAGCCATCGATCTAGCATGTACCAGCAGATTATCGACGACGCCGAAGCAACCCTGCGCCGTCTACTGAGCATCCCGGACAACTACCGCGTCCTGTTTTTGCAGGGCGGCGCCACGCTGCAGTTTGCGGGCATCCCCATGAACCTCATGCGCCGCGGCCGCGCCGGCTACATCGTGACCGGCAACTTTGCCAACAAGGCATACAAAGAAGCCGCCAAGTACGGCGAGGCCGTGCAGCTCGCGAGCTCCAAGGACACCAATTTCGACCGCATTCCCAACATGGCCAACATCAACGCGCGCATTGCCGACGAGGCCGCGGGCGACGGGCTCGACTACGTCTACATCTGCCAGAACAACACTATCTTTGGCACCATGTACCACGAGCTGCCCAACTGCGGCAACGTACCGCTAGTCGCCGATGTCTCGAGCTGCTTTCTGTCGCAGCCGCTCGACATTGAGCGCTACGGCCTCATCTACGCCGGCGCTCAGAAAAACGCCGGCGCCGCGGGTGTGACCGTGGTCATCGTGCGCAACGACCTCATCGCAGATGGCCCCGCCTTTGCGCAGACGCCGCAGTACATGGACCTCAAGACCCAGGCCGCCAAGGGCTCCATGCTCAACACGCCCAACACCTTTGGCATCTACGTGTGCGACAAGGTGTTACGTTGGGTTGAGCAGACCGGCGGACTTGCCGCCATGGCCGAGCGCAACTGGGCCAAGGCCAACCTGCTCTATGACCTGCTCGAGCACAGCGAGCTGTTCCACGGCACCACGCAGACAGACAGTCGCTCCATCGCCAACGTCACGTTCCGTACCGGCGACGCCGAGCTCGATGCGGCCTTTGTCGCAGGCGCGGCCGAGCACCAGATTCAAAACGTCAAGGGCCATCGCCTGGTGGGCGGTATGCGCGCCAGCGTCTACAACGCCGTAACCATGGAAGACGTGCAGGCACTGGCCTCGTACATGAAGGACTTCGAAGCGCAGCATAGTTTGAGCCCGCGATCTAACTAGCCCGCAGCACGCGGGCCGACCAGCCATCTCAAACCACCCTGTTTAGATCAAAACCTGCTAAGGAGTTTTTCTATGCGTAAGATTAAGACCATCGACGACATCACCAAGGACGGCAAAGTCGAGTTTGGCGAGGGCTACGAGTTTGTGGGCACCGCCGAGGAGGCCGACGCGATCCTGATGCGCTCGACCGACCTGCACGGCTACGAGCTGCCCGAGGGCATCCGCGCCATCGCCCGCTGCGGCGCCGGCGTCAACAACATCCCCGTCGAGGAGTACGCCAAGAAGGGCGTCGTCGTCTTTAACTCCCCCGGCGCCAACAGCAACGCCGTCAAGGAGCTCGTCCTGGGCATGCTGGTGCTTTCGAGCCGCGGCGTCGTGCAGTCGATGAACTGGGTGCGCGACAACGCCGACGACCCCGAGATCCAGGTCGACGCCGAGAAGGCCAAGAAGGCCTTTGTGGGCCGCGAGCTCAAGGGCAAGCGCATCGGCGTCATCGGTCTGGGCAACGTAGGCTCCAAGGTCGCCAACGCCTGCGTCGATCTGGGCATGGACGTCTACGGCTACGATCCGTTCATTTCCGTTGAGCACGCGTGGGTGCTGAGCCGCGAGGTGCAGCGCGTGGGCACGCTCGAAGATCTCTGCCGCGGCTGTGATTACCTCACGGTGCACGTGCCCAGCAAGGCCGACACCATCGGCATGATCAGCACCGAGCAGATCAACCTGCTGGCCCCGGACGCCGTGCTCATCAACTACGCACGCGAGACCATCATTGACGAGGACGCCGTTGACGCCGCCCTGCGCGAGGGCAAGCTGAGCTGGTTTAGCTGCGATTTTGCCACGCCCAAGACCGTCAAGATGCCCAACACGTTTATCACCACGCACTCGGGCGCCGGCACTGGCGAGGCCGAGGCCAACTGCGCCGACATGGCCATCAGCGAGCTTAAGGATTACCTGGAGAACGGCAACATCGCGCACAGCGTCAACTACCCCGCCTGCAGCATGGGCAAGGCGCGCGCCGCAAGCCGCATCGCCTGCCTGCACGCCAACGTGCCCAACATGATCGGTCAGATCACGGCAATCCTGGCCAAGGACAATGCCAACGTGCAGCGTATGACCAACGAGTCTGCCGGCGAGAACGCCTACACCATGTTCGACACCGACGAGCACCTGGACAGCAGCACCATCGAGGCGCTCAAGCAGATTCCGTCGATGTATCGCGTGCGCGTGATCAAATAGCGCCGGCTGATCTGACGGGCAGTTCCCCATGTGGCCTGCCCGTTACTGACATTGAATGCCCGCGGGGGCGCCTTTCGCACGAGAGGCGCCCCCGTTTTTGTGAGCGCTCCATTAAATGCACCGAGCCGCTTCTTGACATACAATTTGTATGTTGACCTAACTATCTGTGAGGTGCCTATGGTTGATACAGATTTTGCTTGGCGGCTTACGCAAGGGCTCGTGCGGATCGACAGTTCCGACCCAGGTGCGTATGAGGGCGAGATTGAACGCTATATCAAAGTGTTGGTTGAGGCTCAATTGGAGCGGTTGAGTCATCCGGTGCTCCATGCCGTGCAGGTTGAGGAACTCGAGGTGCTGACCGGACGCCGCAATCTCATGGTCACCGTGCCCGGTTTGAGCGACGAGCCACGGCTCGCCATTGACCGAGATAGCCGAAAAAG
>UQZC01000161.1 GCA_900545505.1 uncultured Collinsella sp. | reverse complement strand
GCCCATCGAGCGCGGCTACGTGAGGATCGTACGCGTCGACGGGGCTTTTACCTTCCCGTCGCGCTTTCAGCTGCTGGCTGCGAGCAATCCCTGCCCCTGCGGCTTTTTGGGCGATCGCGAGGTGCCGTGTCGCTGCTCGGCGGCGATGGTCGAGCGCTATCGGTCTAAACTGCGCGGTCCTTTGGCCGACCGTATCGACATGATGATCGATGTGACCCGTCCCGACCCTCAAGTGATTATCGAGGGTGCGGAGGGCATGTCGTCGGCCGAGTTACGTGACTACGTTGTGCGCGGTCGCGCCTTTCGCGCTTGGCGCGAATCCCGCATGGACGATGCGGATGCCGAGGCCGAGGATGACGAGACACGGTCCATTGACGGCGTCGTTTCGACCTTTGAGCTCGATGATGCGGCGGAGAAGTGTGTGCTCGGCCTGTCGAAGCGCACGCATCTCACAGGGCGTGGCATCGTGCGCCTTGTTCGCATTGCGCGCACGATCGCCGACGTCGCCGAGAGCGAACATGTGACGCAGGACCACGTGCTCGAGGCGGCGATGTACCAGGGAAGGAGGGACCAATGATGGCCGAGGGGACCTTTGAGCTGCATCCAGGTGATACGTTGTATCCTGAGACCGTTTTGGAGCTTTCTGATGTACCCCAGACGCTCTATGTGCGCGGCAACCCCGAGGTGCTTTCGACGCCCGCGCTCTCCATCATCGGCGCGCGCAAGGCCTCGCCGTATGGTCTTGCCGTGGCAGAGCTTGCGTCAAAGGTGGCGGTCGAGGCGGGAGTGACGGTAGTTTCGGGCGGCGCGGTCGGTTGTGACCAGGCCTCGGGTTGGGCTGCGGTCAACGCTGGCGGTAAACACGTCGCGGTGCTGGGGACGGGCGCCGACGTGGTCTACCCGCGTTCGAGTGCGGGGCTTATTACGCGCACGCTCGATACGGGTGGCGCGGTCGTGTCGATCTCTCCGTGGGGCATGGGTCCGCGCAAGTTTGCCTTTCCGCGCCGCAATCGCGTGATCGCGGCCCTGTCGCAAGCCCTCTTTGTTTCCGAGGCGGGTATGCCTTCCGGGACGTTTTCTACAGCCGAGGCTGCTATGGATTTGGGGCGCGAACTTCTCGCTGTGCCGGGGTCGATCCTATCGCCCGAGTCGCGTGGCACGAATTACCTCATTGCGAACGGTGCTTGCTGCATCATCGACGAGGAATCTATCGAGATGGCTATCTCACGCATCTACGGCACCCTGCGCTACTCGCGCCCCGATGCTCCCGGCATTGCCGACCTGGATCCAACACAGCAGACCGTGATGCATGCGCTCATCGCCTCTCCGCTCAAGGTCGACGACATCGCGGCGCTCGTCGCGCTCGATGCTGTCGGCGTACTCAAACTCTTGGGTTCGCTTGAACTCGAGGGCCTTATCGAGCGCATGATGGATGGAAGGTATGCGCCCTCCAAGTTTGCCCTTCACGCCCAGACGCCCTTCGGTCACAATGGAAAACGTGTCAATTAGAAAGGTGTTTGCAGATGCAGTTCGATCAGGTGACGGTTATCGGTGGCGGTCTGGCGGGTTCGGAATGCGCGATCCAGCTGGCAGACCGCGGTTTTGCCGTAAAGCTGTGCGAGATGCGCCCCCAGGTTAGCTCCCCGGCTCACCATACCGATCACTTGGCAGAGCTCGTCTGCTCCAATTCGTTTAAGTCGACCCGTCCGGATTCCGCGGCTGGTTTGCTGAAGGCCGAGCTTAAGCGCATGGGTTCAGTCCTGCTCGATTGCGCCCATCGCGCGGCTGTTCCCGCCGGCGGTGCCCTGGCGGTCGACCGCGTCAAGTTTTCCGAGCTTGTCGAGGCCGAGGTTGCCGCCCGTCCCAATATCGAGGTCGCGCACGGCGAGGTCACGCAGATTCCCGAGGGCCACGTGGTCATTGCCGCGGGCCCGCTGTGTTCACCGGCGCTGAGCGAAGAGGTCATGAAGCTCGTCGGTGGCGACGCCCTTGCGTTCTTCGATGCCGCGGCGCCGATCGTCGATGCCTCCACGCTCGATATGGACGTGCTGTTTTCGCAGTCGCGCTACGAGGAGCAGGGGAGCGGCGACTATCTCAACGCTCCGCTCAACAAGGAGGAGTACGAGGCCTTTATCGAGGCACTTACCACGGCCGACCGCGTGGTGCTCAAAGACTTTGAGGGCGGCGATCTGTTCCAGGCCTGCCAGCCTGCCGAGGAAGTTGCGCGCACCGGCAAGGACGCCATTCGCTTTGGCGCCATGAAGCCCGTCGGCCTCACCGACCCGCGTACCGGACGTCGCCCCTGGGCGGCGATTCAGCTGCGTGCCGAGAACAAGGAGAAGACCGCCTATAACCTGGTGGGCTTCCAGACAAACCTGACCTTTGGCGAGCAGAAGCGTATCTTCCATATGGTGCCGGGCCTGGAGAACGCTGAGTTCTTCCGCTACGGTGTCATGCACCGCAATACCTTTGTCGACGCCCCGCACGTGCTCGATGGCACCTTTGCCGTGCCCGGTACCGGCGTGCGCCTGGCCGGTCAGATCACCGGCACCGAGGGGTACATGGAAGCCGTGGCGACCGGTCTGCTCGCGGCGCTCAACACCTATGCCGAGGCTATCGGTGTCGCGGGCGTCGAGTTGCCGCGCGTGGGCGCCCTGGGTGCGCTCGTGGGCTATGCGACCGATCCTGCCACCGTGGGCTATCAGCCTATGCATGTCAACTTTGGCCTGGTGCCGCCACTCGAGGATGGTAAGCGCCGCAGCAAGCGCGACCGCTACCAGGCCTATGCGGACCGTGCGCTCGAGGCCCTTGATGCCTATCTGGCCACTCGTCCTGATCTGTTTGGAGGCGACCGGTCATAGCCTTTGACCTGTACGACACCGTCGACTCGTTTATCGCCTATATCTCACGTGTCGAGGGACTTTCTCCCAACACGGTGACGGCCTACGGCTCGAGGCTGGAGCGCTTTGCTGCCTGGTGCGAGCGCGAGGATATCGATGCTTTCGCTGCCGACGTGCGCACCATTCGCCGCTATCTTGCCGAGCTTTCGCGTGAGCAGGTGGCTCCCCGAACGCTTGCGGCGCATCTGTCGGCTATCCGATCGCTCTATCGATGGATGGCTGCCGAGGGGGTCGTGGAGGGCGATGTGGTCTCGGCAATTTCCTCGCCCAAGCTCCCGCGCGATCTACCCGGTGTGCTGACGACCCAACAGGTGGAGGCACTCCTCAAAGCCCCCGATACCTCAACACCCGCGGGACTGCGCGATGCGGCGATGCTCGAGTTGCTCTATGCCTCGGGTGCCCGCATCTCAGAGCTTGCGGCGCTCAATGTGGAATCCATCTCATGGTCCGAGCGCACGCTGCGCCTGTGGGGCAAGGGGAGCAAAGAACGTATCGTCCCCCTGTATCGTCGTGCGCTCGAGGTGACTCGTTTCTATATTGAGGAGGGGAGGCCGGTGTTGCTCGCTCAGGCAAAGCGCCGTGACCCCGCCACCGGGCCGCATCCGCTGCTTATATCGGTGCGCGGCAATCGCATGAGTGCCGCCATGCTCAGGCGGCGGTTCCATACGCTGGCGACGCTCGCCGGCATTCCGGCCGACATCGCCCCGCATGCGATGCGCCATACCTTTGCGACCGACTTGCTCGAGGGCGGTGCGGATCTGCGCTCGGTTCAAGAGCTGCTGGGCCATGCGAGCCTGTCCACGACGCAGATTTACACACATCTCACACCCGATCGGCTCAAACGTGCCGTGGCTCAAGCCCATCCCCGCGGCGAATAGTGGCTGGGACGTCCCGCGCCGCACCGAGGTGTGTGGTTTTGATTGCGGGTTGGCAGGAAGAAGCATTCCTGCTATCATTCATCGGGTTGCTTCACGGCAACATGTTTTTATCACGCACGCGCGGCTACTTCATACCGTGGTGCCCGGGCTTTGGTAGCACATGTCCGGGTTGGTTTTGGAGGATGACCCCGCGCGGAGGCAAACCACAGGAGGATTAACATGGCTA
>UQZC01000160.1 GCA_900545505.1 uncultured Collinsella sp. | reverse complement strand
CTACCGTTACGGCCGCGACCTGGCCAACGAGTTTATGGACACGCTCGAGGGTGCGCCCAAGGGCGATATCCGCGGTGCCATGGCGCTGCTCATCGACAAGCAGGACGATCCGCGCCGCGTCGAGGTCTACTCGGCGCTGCAGGATTTGGTGCTGGCCGGAGGTCGCTAGATGGAGCTCACGGACCGCTCTGGTTACTTTGCGGGCCCCGGTATGCTCGGCGGCTCCTTTGGCGACGCCTCGCGCGCAAGCGACGAGGCCGCCGAGGGCGTCGCCGACCCCTGCCTGGGCCATGCGCCCGACCAGGTGGTCTTCTACGAGCTCACGCGTAAGTTTGTGGAGACCGAGGAAGACGTTCCCCAGGAGGCCTGCGACGTGCTGTACTACACGCTCGCCGTGGGCCACCACACCGGCGTGCTCGACTGTTTTGAGCCGCGCCTGTCGGTGCCGGTGGACGTGTTTTATTCGCTCGTCGACGCGCTGCCGGAGGGGGAGGCCAAAACCAAGTTCGAGGCCATCCGCTCCTTTGGTGAGTGCCAGCTCGACAAGGCGGCGGTGCCGTCACTGCTCGAGGCCTGCGATGCGCTGCTCGACGAGCGCGGTTTTCGCGGGTCGGCCAAGGCCGGCATCTCGGTGTTCGATAACGACTTTGGCCTGCACGCCCAGCAGGTCGCGTTCTTAATGAAGTTTCGCGATCTGGTTGAGCGCGTGCGCGATGTGTCGGGCGTGTATCTGACGGGAAGGTTGCAGTAATGGGTCGCGTTGTGGATGGCCGTGTGAACGGCGCCCCGTTTGCGGGTATCGTGCTCACGGCGGGAAGCGTGCTGCGTGCCGACGATGCCGCCGGCCCCGTGCTCTCCAAAAAGATGGAGGACGCGCCCATCGCCGGTTGGTACACCATCGACGGCGGGCAAACGCCCGAGGATGACATCATCGAGGTCAAGCGCGAGCGTCCGCCGCGTTTGGTTTTGGTCGATGCCGCCGACATGGCGCTGCCCGTTGGCGCCATCCGCCTGCTCGACAAACGTGACGTGGCCCGCAAGTCGATGTTCACCACGCATTCGCTCCCTTTGTCGATTCTGATCGAAGAGATTGAGCAATCGTGCGAAGATATCGTCTTCATAGGGATTCAGCCGGGCGATACGGAGTTCTATAACCCCATGTCCCCGGAGGTCTTTGAGGCCGTCGACGCCGTGTACGACGCCGTGGCCGCCAACGACTTTTCCCACTTTGTCCGCTTGGGGCAGGAGCAATAGGAGCGCTTGTCCCTGCTGATTAGGAAAGAAGTGATTGACATGGCAGATTCCAAGGCAGAATATCCTGCTCCCGATTGCCTGGCGCCCGCCGCGATCGAGGCCAAGACCGAGGCCGCCGGCGTGACCAAGGCCAACCTGCCGGTCGCAAAGGCCTTTGTTTTGGCGATGTTCGCTGGTGCGTTCATTGCCTTCGGCGGCCTGTTCTTTACCGTGTTCTTGAGCGATAGCACGCTGGGCTGGGGCGCCCAGCGCGTCGTGGGCGGCCTGTGCTTTTGCCTGGGCCTGGTGCTCGTGCTGGTGTGCGGCGCCGAGCTGTTTACCGGCAATTCGCTTATGGTCTGCGCACTCAAGAGCAAAAAGATCACTCTGGTCCAGATGCTCAAGGCCTGGGTCGTCGTGTGGGTCGGCAATTTTGTCGGTGCCCTGTTCATCGTCTTTTTGGTGTACATGGCCGGCATCTATAAGCTCAACGGCGAGGCGGTCGCCAATTCCATGGTGAGCGTCGCCGCCGGCAAGGTGACGATCGACTGGGTGACGATCTTCTTCCGCGGCATCCTGTGCAACATCTTTGTGTGCCTGGCCGTGTGGATCGGTACCGCCGGCAAGACCGTGGTCGATAAGGTTGTGGGCATTTTGCTGCCGATCGCTGCCTTTGTGGCCTGCGGTTTTGAGCACTGCGTCGCCAACATGTACTTTTTGCCCATGGGCGCCGTGATGCACGCGTGCGGCTATGGTGCCGACGTCGCCGGCGCTGATGCGCTCAACGCTGCGGGCATTGCGTTTAACCTGTCCGCCGCCACGCTGGGCAACATCGTGGGCGGCGCGGTTCTGGTCGCGCTCGGCTACTGGTTTGTCTACGCCAAGAAGTCCGAGGCGTAAGGTACCGTCTGTTTGACGTTGGGCCTCCCGCGGGGCGTTGCCGTGCGGGGGGCTTTTTTGGCCTGGGGCTCGTTCCCGGGCTGTTGGCCTGTTGTGTTTGGCTTGTGAAAGGGGTAATCGAGATGGCATCTGCTGTGAAGCGTGACGGTCGCGCTGTGGTGACCACATGCGGGGGATGTTATGCCGATTGCGCCTTTGCGGCACGCGTTGAGGACGGTCGCGTGGTGGCCGAGCTGCCGGTGCCGGGGCATCCGTGCACGGCGCGTGCCCTCTGCGCCCGCGGTCGGCATCGCCTAGCAATGCCGTTTGACGAGCACGACCGCATCATGCGCCCCATGCGCCGACGAGCTGATGGTTCGGGGTTCGATGCGATTACCTGGGACGAGGCGTTTGCTCAGATTGCCGAGCGTCTTTTGGGGATTGTTGACGAGCATGGGGCTCGTGCGCTGGGCATGACGCTCGGCGTTCCCTCGTTCGATCGCTACTGGGCCTATCGCCTTATGCATGCGCTGGGCTCGCCTAACGTGTACGGTGCCGATGGCGCCTGCGAGGTAAGCCGACTTACCGGTTGGGAGCACAGCCTGGGCTATAGTCCCGCCTCCGACCTTGCGCATACCGATTGCATCATGTACCTGGGGCGTTCCATCGTCGATTCGTCGACGATGGGGGCTGTCGATGCGCTCAACGATGCACGCCGGCGCGGGGCGAAGATCATCGTGGTTGACCCCCGGCGCAGCGGCTCGGCCGCGCTTGCCGACCGCTGGCTGCGCGTGCGCCCGGGCTGCGATTTGGCACTACTGCTGGGCATCGCCCACGTGCTGATTGCCGAGGACTTGTACGACCACGAGTTCGTTGCCCGCTATACCACGGGTTTTGACGAGCTGGCGCAGGCGGCTGCTGCTTGGACGCCCGAGTGGGCCGAGTCGATGTGCGACGTGCCGGCCGCAGAGATTGTCGCCACGGCGCGCGAGCTAGCTGCCGCCGCGCCTGCCGCTGTGGTGGATGCAGGCTTTCATGGTGGCATCGGCATCGCGTATGCCAATAGCACCCAGACCGCGCGCGCTATCTGCTTGGTCGATGTGCTGCTGGGCTGCATCGGGCATGAGGGCGGTGCCCTCAACCCGCCCACGCCGCTTGTGTTGGGCGACCTCGATCCCGCACGCTTTGCGACGCCGCCGGTGCCGTGCAGGCCCAAGCTGGGGTCCGAGCGCTATCCGCTGGTCGATCCGGTGCGCGGCCTGTGCACGACCATCGGTCAGTCGATTCTTGCCGGCGATTTGCGTGGGCTCATCGTCTATGCCAGTAACCCCGGTGCGGGCTATGGCAATGCACAGGCTTGGTTGAGTATTTTGCAGCAGCTTGACTTGCTCGTGACAATTGATATTCGCTGGTCCGAGACGGCGCGCGCTTCCGACTTCGTGCTGCCCGACGTGACGTATCTGGAGGCCGACCGCGGTGTGGGCACAGTCGTGGGCGCCAACGATTCGCGCGTGTTCTACCGCAACGCCGTGCTGCCCGTGCAGCATGACGGCACACGTCCCGGTCGGGAGATTTTTGCCGGTCTGGCGCAGGCGTGTGGCGTGGGCGAGTATTTCCAGTTTACGTCTGACGATCTGACGGCTGCCCAGGTGGCGCCTTTTGGGATCGATCTGGACGAGCTCAAGGAACGCGGCTGGGCCGACGCGGGTGTTGCGTTGCCGTCGCGTACGGGCGAGCCGGCGATTCCCTTGGATGGCGGCAAAATTGCGCTAGCAAGCGACGTATGGGAACGAGCCGGCCTGGGTCGTGTACCCAACTGGATCGCTCCCATGGTGGAGCCTAGCCTGGGGATGTTTCGCCTCATTAGCGGCAACCGTCCCTTTGAGTCGCATACCTCGCGTAG
>UQZC01000159.1 GCA_900545505.1 uncultured Collinsella sp. | reverse complement strand
GGCCACGTCAATGGCTTCAACGGCAACGTCCTCGCCAGCATCCTCGAGCTCCTCGTACTCCGAGAAGTCCTCGGCGCCCTCAAAGTCAAAGGCGCGCTGGCAAATGCGGACCTCGTCGCCCGCACGACAACCGGCCTTCTCGAGCGCGTCGTCAACACCCATACGCGCAAACTTATGCTGCAGGTAAATGACGGCTTCTTCGTTTTCCCAGTCGGTCTGAATGACCATGCGCTCGATGGCACGACCGACCACGCGGAAGGCACCGGGCTCTTCCTGGACAATGCGGAAACGCTTCTCTCGCTGCAGGCGACGGCGCTCCCATTCATCGTCGCGCAGGTCGACCGGCTCATCGGAGACCGCCAACTCGGCGCGGAGCTTGGCCACCTGCTCACCTACGGCTAGCATCAACGTATTGAGACCGGCGCCCGTCACGGCAGACACGGCAAAGAACATATGGCCATCGTCGAGCGCTGCGCGCTTGAGGTCGGCAATCTTATCGGCCGTGCCCGGCGCATCGCACTTGTTGGCGACAACGATCTGCGGGCGCTCCGAAAGCTCGGCGCCATACTGCTCGAGCTCGCGGTTGATGATGCGATAGTCCTCAACCGGATCGCGATCCTCAAAACCGCCCGTCATGTCGACGACATGCATGATCAGGGCCGTACGCTCAATGTGGCGCAGGAACTGGTGACCCAGGCCCTTGCCCTCGCTCGCGCCCTCGATGAGACCGGGGACGTCGGCAACGACGTAAGAATATTCGCCGGCACGCACCATGCCGAGGTTCGGCACGAGCGTGGTAAACGGATAGTCGGCAATCTTGGGACGGGCGGCACTCATGCGCGCGATGAGCGATGACTTACCCACCGAGGGAAAGCCCACGAGCGCGGCATCGGCCATAAGCTTCATCTCGAGCTCGATCCAGTGCTCCTCGGCCGGCTCGCCCAGCTGAGCGAACGCGGGCGCGCGGCGCACCGAAGTCACAAAGTGCGTATTGCCGAGACCACCGGCGCCACCAGGGGCCACGACAACGCGCTCGCCATCGTGCACCAGATCGGCAATCTCGAACATCGGGGTCTGCGTCTCGGGGTCGAGCTCGCGCACCACGGTGCCCATAGGGACCTTGAGAATCAGGTCCTCGCCGCTCTTACCGTTACGACGGGCGCCCTGCCCGTGCGTGCCGCGCTCAGCGCGGAAGTGATGCTTAAAGCGGTAATCGATCAGCGAAGACAGCTGAGCATCGGCCTGGATGACGACATTGCCGCCACGACCGCCGTCGCCGCCATCGGGGCCGCCCTTGGGGACAAATGCCTCGCGCCTAAACGACATACATCCGGCTCCGCCGTCGCCGCCGCACACGTTAATGCGGCTGATATCGGTGAACTGTGACAACAGAATCGCCTCCTACAAAAAAGAGGGAGACCCTTGAATCCTAAAACTCAAGTGTCTCCCACATATGTGCTCTATGAAGGGTGAATTACGCGTTCGCGAGCGGGCGTACGCTGACCCTGTGCTTGATACCCTTGTGGAACTCAACGGTACCGTCGACCAGCGCGAACAGCGTGTCGTCCTTACCACGGCCAACATTCTCACCCGGGTGGATGTGCGTGCCGTGCTGACGGACGAGAATCGTGCCCGTGGTTACCGTCTGGCCGGCATAGCGCTTCGTGCCAAGTCGCTGACCGCGGGAGTCACGGCCATTACGGGAGGAACCGAGTCCTTTTTTGTGTGCCATTGTGTATACCTACTCTTTCGTTACGAGTGTAATCTACTCGGCGACGGGAGCCTCGGCAACAGCCTCAGCCTCTGCCTTGACAGCCTTCTTGGCGCGGGAGGTAGCCTGAACCTTCACGATCTTCAGCTTGGTGAGCTGCTGACGGTGACCCTTCAGACGACGATAGCGCTTGCGCTTGTGGAACTTGAAGACCAGCTGCTTCTCGCCCTTGAACTGCTCAACGATCTGAGCGGTAACCTTGGCCTTGGCCAGCTTGTCGGGATCGGTGACGATCTTCTTTCCATCGTTGAGGAAGATAACCGGCAGGGTGACCTTGTCGCCCTCATTGCCCTCGATCTTCTCGACGGTGATGACATCGTCGGTGGCGACCTTGTACTGCTTGCCGCCCGTGTTAACGATTGCGTACATGTTTACTTGCCCTTCATGCATCAGTTAGTGCAACAGCCGAATATAGTAGCAGGCGAAAATACCCCCGTCAACGAGTATGTGGAGCAAATCCACAAGTTCGCACAGGTATGGGGCTGACGAGTCGGCCCTCGTCGTCCTCGCATGCTTGATTCTGACGCTCGACATCGTAGGAGCAGATGGTCACGAGGTCTTGCATACCGGTGGAAACAATAGGTGCATCCACGCCCGGGGTCAAGCCCTGCAACAAAACATCAGCAGCAGAAAGCAAAATTTCCGGACGCATGGAGCCCTCGTTGTCGGCATGGGTGTCGAGCATGAGCACTAAATGGTCCGGGCGCTCCCCCGCCGTGAGCTCATAGCCCACGAGTGTGTGATCCAAATCCAAGCGCTTGCTCTTTTTTCCGCGCGCGTAGTCGATGCCATGGTCCGCGCGCAGCGTGTCGAGCGCACGACGCACCTCATCGGCGCTAACGGGCGCCTCGGGGTCCAGATGCAGGTCGATGCGATACGACAGGCGCGTGAGCTGCGCCGTCAACGCCGGCGTGCGCACGTCGATGTACGCCGCCTCGATAGGCGCCAGATCGGCCGGAGACGCCGCAGCCAGGCGCCCAAACGCCTCGTCGAGCGCAACGAACTCGGTCATAAACAGGTCATACCACTCGCAGGTCGACGACGTACCCACCGGTAGCGCCGAAGAGAAGCCCACGCGCATGTGCGGAGAGAAGCCCTGCGTGACGGCATAGGGAAGTCCCGCACGGCGCACGATGCGCTCAATGGTATGGATTACTTCGAGATGGCCCAGGTACTTAAGGCGATCGCGCTTGCCATAGCGAACACGAAGCCTAAAGAGCGTGGGGTTGTCGGTCAGGCGCTCACTCATGCGCGATCACCCATCAATACATTCTTGGCGTGGAGCGTGGGGCAGATCCCGCAGCCGGTGCACGACGTGCGGGTGCAGTCGGGAGTCGTGACGCCCTCGAGCGAGCGACGGTACTCGCGCTCGAGGAAGCCGCGCGTGCAGCCGGGACTCACATGCTCCCACGGCAGGCGCCAGTCCAACTCGTAGGGCAGGTGCACGAGCTCATTGAGGTCGATGCCGTTTTTGGCAGCAGCCTCCTTCCAGTTCTCGAGCGAGAAATGCTCTACCCAGGCGTCAAAGCGAGAGCCCGCGCGCCAAGCATCGATGATGACGGGCGTCATGTCACGACCGGCGCGGGACAGCGCGGCCTCGATGAGCGAGGTCTCGGCATCGTGGTAATGCACGCGAACGGCACGGTTGCGAACGCTCGTGACAAGCAGCTTCTGGCGACGCTTGACGTCGTCGTAGTCGAGCTGCGGGCACCACTGGAACGGCGTGGCAGCCTTGGGGATAAAGACCGAAACCGAGATGGACACCGAGATCGAGCCGCGACGAGCCTTGGGCACCACGGAACGACCGAGCTCCAGCACGTGATCGGCCAGATTGGCGATGGCCACGATATCCTCGTCGCGCTCGCCGGGAAGGCCCATCATAAAGTAGAGCTTCATGCGGTTCCAGCCGGCCTCGAAGGCCGCCTTGGCCGCACGGTCCAGATCCTCCTCGGTCACGTTCTTGTTAATGATGTCGCGCATGCGCTGGCTGCCGGCCTCGGGCGCGAACGTCAGGCCGCCCTTCTTTTCGCCGGCGACCGACTCGGCCATATCCACGCCAAACGAATCCAGGCGCTGCGACGGAATAGACACGCGAATACCCGTATCCTCCAGGCGACGGTTGAGCCTGCCGAGCACGTCGCGAATGCAGGAGTGGTCGGTCGTGGAGAGCGAGGTCAGCGACACCTCGTCATAGCCGGTCTTTATGACAGTCCAGACTGATATAGGAAACATCTATATCAAACTGTTATAAAC
>UQZC01000158.1 GCA_900545505.1 uncultured Collinsella sp. | reverse complement strand
CCGATCATGGGCCGCCAGCCGTACGTGTCGATCACCGCGCCGCCTACGACGGGGCCGACCGCGGGACCCGCCGACATGACGATGCCCGCCATGCCCATAGCCGTTCCTCGTTTCTCGACGGGGAACACCAGCATGGGAACCACCGAGACAAGCGGCATGAGCACGCCTGAGCCCGCCGCTTGCAACACGCGACCGATGATGAGGAACAGGAAATCAGGGGCTGCGGCGCACAGCAGCGTGCCCAGCGCGAACACCAGCGTCGCCCCGAAGAATAGCGCGCGGGTGCTGAACTTGTCGATAAGGAACGCCGAAACGGGGACCATGATGCCGCTCACCAGCGGGTATATGGACATGATCCACTGGGCAGTCGAGGCATCGATGGCGAAATCGGACATGATGACCGGCAGCGCAGGCGACATCACCGTTTGGTTCAGTAGCGCCAAGAAGGCACCCAGGACGACGACCGCGACGATGCGGATCTGGGTACCGGTAATGCGCCCATTGGCGGGCGCGACCGTACAATTATCAGACATAAGCTTCCTTCGTATCTATTCGATTCTTCGCCGAAGGCGCGCCGGCCCACGGGCGAAATAACATGCACGTGCTATGCGTGCATCAGATACGACAGGAAGAAAGCGGCTGCTCAGAGCGCACTTGGGGAACAACAGGAGAGGCCCCGTATACCAGGGGCCGCCGAATTGCGATGTATGCTTTGGTCAAATCCTTCATAGCGGGGAGGTATTCTAGCAGCCGTCTTCGCCCCTTTCAAGGGATGTAACCCAGACGTTGATTTTCTTCACCGAGGCGCCATCGTTGACGGGTGGCGTGCTTCTCTATCGCCACACCGCGGGGCGAGGGAACGCCGCGGCGAGCTTGTACATCGGCTATGTGTGCAGCTGCGAGCGTGTCGCCGGCGCGCGCTGGGCGCCAGTCCGATCCGGCCGACTCTTGCCGACGGTCGGTCGCCGTCCTCCTCCATCTCCGCCTGCTCTGTTTTTGCTCGGCTCCCTTGTCGTATCATGGACGGACGAGAATTGAGCGAAGGCGGTACGTATGAACATCCAGATATTCGGCACGAAGAAAAGCTTCGATACTAAGAAGGCGCAGCGCTATTTCAAGGAACGTCGTGTGAAGTTCCAGTTCATCGACTTGAAGGAAAAGGGGATGAGCAAAGGCGAGCTCGAAAGCGTGGCGCGCGCCGTCGGCGGGATCGACGCTGTGATCGATCAAAAGGCGAAAGATGCCGACACGGTTGCGCTCGTACAGTATCTTGCTGCCGACCAGAAGTTCGAAAAGGTGCTCGATAACCAGCAGATTCTTCGTGAGCCCATCGTTCGCAACGGCCGCCAGGCAACCGTTGGCTACGAGCCTGACGTGTGGAAGGGCTGGGAATAAAGTGAAGCGCCCACGCCCGTGGTTTTATCCACGGACGCGGGCGCTTGCGTAAGACGTCTCTTGTCGTTTGAGTGGAGCGCCCCGGCGGCGCTGAACAACGCGCCCCGGTGACGTGGCTCGGGGCTCTTTGTGCCGCACATCTATGAGAGGAGATATTTGATGCGCATGGGCGCTACTCCATGTAGCCACCCTGAATGGCGGAAACTGCATGCTCGGTAAAGAACTTGAGCGTGCCGGAGGTATAGCGATTAGCCTTGGGCTTCCAAGCGGCTCGGCGCTCGGCCAGGACGGCATCGATCTCGGCCGGCTCCATCTCCTTGCCGGCGATGCCCACAATAGACAGCGAGCGCTCGGGGATGTTGATCTGGATAAGGTCGCCCTCCTCGATCAGGGCAACCGGGCCGCCCACGGCAGCCTCGGGCGAAACGTGACCGATAGCCGGGCCCTTGGAGGCGCCGGAGAAGCGGCCATCGGTGATAAGGGCAATGCTCGCACCCAGCTCGGGATCGCTGGCGATAGCCTCGGTGGTGTAGAACATCTCGGGCATACCGGAACCCTTGGGGCCCTCATAGCGAATGATAACGGCATCGCCGGGCTTGACCTCGTGCGTCAGGACGGCGTGGATGGCGTCCTCCTCGCAATCGAACGGACGGGCCTTAAGCGTGGCCTGGAACATCTCGCGCGGAACAACCGTGTGCTTGACGACGGCGCCCTCGGGGGCAAGGTTGCCGTGGAGGATGGCGATGGAGACGTCGGTACCAAAAGCCTGGTCAAACGAGCGAATGATGTCCTCGCGCTTGAGGTTCCATTTCTCCAAGTAGCGGCCGCACTTCTCGTAGTAGCCGTTGTTCTTAAGGTCCTCGAGGTTTTCGCCGAGAGTCTTGCCGGTGACGGTCATGACGTCGAGGTGGAGCATCGACTTGATCTCCTCCATGATGCGCGGCACGCCACCCGCATAGTAGAAGAACTGCGCCGGCCACTCACCTGCGGGACGAACGTTGAGCAGGTAGTGGGCACCACGGTGCAGACGGTCGAAGTCGTCGGCGGACATCTCGATGCCAAACTCGCGGGCGATCGCAGGGATATGCAGCAGCGAGTTGGTGGAGCCGGAAATGGCGCCGTGGACCATGATGAGGTTCTCGAAGGACTCCTTGGTCACGATGTCGCGCGGGCACAGGTTGTGTTCGGAGAGCCACACGGACTGACGGCCGGCCTCGCGCGCAAACTCACGCAGATCGGAGCTGGTTGCGGGCAGCAGGGGCGTGCCGGGGAGCATAAGGCCCAGGGCCTCGGCGGTAACCTGCATGGTCGACGCGGTGCCCATAAAGGAGCAGGCGCCGCAGCTGGGGCATGCGTTGTGCTTGGCAAACTCAAGTTCCTCGCGAGAGATCTCGCCGCGCTCGTAGCGGGCAGAAATCGCACCGAGCTGCTCCAGGGTCAACAGGTCGGGGCCTGCATCCATGACACCGCCGGTAACGACGATGGAGGGGATGTTGATGCGGCCCATGGCCATAAGGTTCGCAGGCAGGCCCTTATCGCAGCTGGCAACAAAGACGCCGGCGTCGAACGGGGTGGCCTTGGCATGAATCTCGATCATGTTGGCGATCATGTCGCGACTGGGCAGCGAGTAGTTGATGCCGTCGTGGCCCTGGGCCTCGCCGTCGCAGATATCGGTGCAGAAGTAACGGGCACCATGACCGCCAGCCTCGGCAACGCCGGCACGGACCTCCTCGACCAACTCAAACAGGCCGGCAGAACCCGGGTGCGAGTCGCCGAACGTCGACTCGATAATGACCTGCGGCTTGTCCAGATCCTCGATGGACCAGCCAGAGCCCAGACGCAGCGGGTCCATCTCGGGGCTGATGGTGCGAAACTTGCCGGAACGCGGCTGCAGCTTGGCAACCAGGTCGGCTGCCTCCTGCTGAATCTGTGCCTTGGTCTTCTCGTCAATCTCCAGGAACGAGAAGCACATCCAAAAACCGGCATCGTTGACGTGCGAGAGCGCCGTGGCGCCGCCGCAGATGGCACGCATGGCGGCCGAGCACGCAACCAACGACCAGGTCGTCCGTATCAAAGAGCTCTGCGACAAATCCGAGCGCCTGGCCGAAGCCGGTGAGGATTACTCCGCCGCCGACACCGCGTTCCACAATGCCATTGCCGAGAGCTCCGGAAACCTCGTCGTTCCCCGCTTGATGGGCGTGCTCAAGGCATCCGTCCCCCTCTTTATCGACGTGACCGGCAAAAAGCTCGTCGAGGAAACTATCCGCACGCACCGCGATGTGGCCGACGCCATCGCCGCGCGCAATCCCACCGCCGCGCACGACGCGATGTATCTGCACCTGGTGTATAACCGCAACATGATTGCGGAGGGAGCAGAAGCAAAAGGCATTTAGGGCCCGACAATAATCTTTCTTTGGCAAAACGCAGGCGGCGGCTGCCCAACACACAGGGCAGCCGCCGCTTTTTGCAATCGATTGGTGCAAAGGGGTTGACTAGAGCTCGCAGGCAACCTTGTAGCCGTCGCCGATGGCATCGCGGATGTTGCCGCACTTGTTGGCGTCACCCAGCACGTGGGTGGTAACGCCGGCAGCGGCAAGGTCGTCGGCCAGCTTGGTATTGGGACGATAGCCCAT
>UQZC01000157.1 GCA_900545505.1 uncultured Collinsella sp. | reverse complement strand
TTTCAAGGGCGCTCCGGCTTTTCTTGGGAGCCCTCGGCGACTTGGACCCCGAGGCTCCCGGGACGACCGAAGCGGAAGTCAAACATGCCCTGCGCAATGGTCGTTGCTTCATGGCCAATGAATACGGAACAAATATGACATATGCTCCCGACTGGGAGCGCGCCCGCGCGTCAAAGGCGGTGTCGGCTGTGTTTTTGGGCGAGCTTTCGGTCGGTACACCCCGCGAGGCGGGCACGAGGATGGCGGCTGAGCTTTTGGGCTGTCCACTCGTAATGGTTCCCGGCGCGCATAACGGTTTGCGCGATCGCCCCGTTACGGCGGCAAACGCCGTTCACGATGTCTTGGAGCGTTAGCACGCTCGATGACCTGCGGGGAGGGGGACTGTTGGCGTTTCGTCATTGTTGACGAATGCGTCCATAACCGCGCGCCCGCGGCTCCATTACCGCCGCTTGCCAGGTCATAAAAATGTAACGATAATCGCGCGTTTGCCTTCAGCTGTTAGATGTTACCCTTGTACCAATTGATATGCACCGTTGCCGTGCATAACGATAGAAAGGGCCCCATATGCTCAATAATCACGAGGTCAATCTAACCGACGAGGAGGCTGCCGCTGAGGTCGCCCGCGTCGCGAAGACCTACCCCGTGGTACGTTTGCTGTCGGCCGATCAGATTAAGAGCGAGCCTAACTGCCTGCTCGCCGGCGATCGCTGCCCTTGTCTGCGTCAGTCGAGTCTTGAGGCTTTGGCAGACTCCGATGAGGTGTCGGAGCAACTGCTCAACGATGGTGTTGAGTACCGCGCTCGCCTACGCCCTCTAAAGGTCGAGGGCGAGCCTCGCGTCTTGCTGATGGTGCGTCCGATCGATGAACAAGAGGCTGCAGAAGAGGACCTTGTCTACACCGATGTGCTGACGAGCGTGCGCAATCGCCGATATTACGAAGAAAAGCTCCGTAGCGCTCGCATGAAGGCTGGCGTGGCGGTGATCGACCTTGATGATTTTAAGGTCTTCAACGATACGTGTGGCCGTCATGCCGGCGACCTTGCGCTCGGTGCTGTGGCGACAGCCATACGCAGCGGAATTCGTTCGACTGATGAGCTCGTACGCTATGGCTGCGACAAGTTTGTGGTCGTCATGCCCAATATTCCTTCCGATGACTTCACCCGTCGCCTGCATCAGGTGTCCGATGCCGTTCATGCCACGATTGTTCCGGGCCATGAGTACGTGAGCCTGACGGCATGTGTTGGTGGCGTTCGCATTCATGGCGAGACGGTCGATGAGGGCGTTGGCCGCGCTGTCCAGTTATTGAGCCGCGCTAAGGCAAAAGCCGGTACGGTCGTGACCGATGCCGAATCCATCGAAGCCTTCCAAAGCGAAAAGCCTTTGGTGCTTATTGTCGATGACTCCGAGATGAACCGAGTCATTCTCAACGAGATGCTCAAGGACGAGTATTGCATCCTCGAGGCCGACAACGGTCGTACGGCGCTCGACATGGTCGACCGCTATGGCGATGAGTTGTCGCTCGTGCTGCTGGATATTGTCATGCCGGGCATAAGCGGCTTTGAGGTGCTGGCCGATCTGTCGCGCCGATCGGGTATCGACAATCTGCCTTTCATCATGATTTCGAGCGAAGATTCCGATGATATGGTTCTGCGCGCGTACGAGCTGGGCGCCTCGGACTATATCAACCGCCCGTTTGACTCCCGTGTCGTGCGCCGGCGTGTAAGCAACACCATCCGCCTATACGCCAAACAGCGCCGCCTGACGAGTTTGCTGTCCCAGCAGTACAACGAGCGCGTCAAGAACAGTCGCATGCTCATCGACATCATGGCCGGCGTTATGGAGCTTCGCAATGGCGAGAGCGGCAGGCACGTTACGAACATCGAGAAGCTGACCGAGCTGCTGCTTGGCTGTCTGGTCCAGCGTAGCGGCACGATCTCCCTCGACAATGAGGAACGCTCTACGATTGCCCTGGCTTCGGCGCTGCACGATATCGGCAAGATGTCGATTGACGATGCAATTCTCAACAAACCCAGGCGCCTTACGCCCGAGGAGTTCGAGATTATGAAGACGCATACCACGATGGGCGCCGACATGTTGCTTGAGCTGGGCCGCCATCACGTCGGCAATGCGCTTATGGAATATGCGTACCAGATTGCGCGTTGGCATCACGAGCGCTGGGACGGCAAGGGCTATCCCGATGGCCTTAAGGGCAACCAGATTCCCATCGCCGCACAGGTGGTTTCGGTGGCCGACGTGTACGATGCGCTGACGAGTGTGCGTGTGTACAAGGATGCTATCCCGCACAAGGAGGCTATCCAGATGATCTTGGACGGTAAGTGCGGTGAGTTTAACCCGCTGTTGCTCGACTGCCTGCTCGAGGTGCAAGACCGTATTGCCGAGACGTTGGCACGCCCCGCCGACGTTGTCGCGTTTCCCACGATTTAGTTTGACCAAAGGAGTTTTAATCCATGATTTCCATGCGTGAGGCGTATGAGACGATCGGCGCTAATTATGATGACGCGTGCGCTCGGCTGATGGGCGAGGAAATGCTTGCCCGCTTTGCCCTCAAGTTTTTGGATGACGAGAGCATGGACAAGCTGGAGGCCGCCATGGCGGCAGGAGACGCCGAAGGTGCGTTTATGGCAGCGCCACGCTCAAGGGCGTGAGCCAGAACCTGGGATTCGATAATCTGTACGAGCCGGCGGTCGTGGTGACCGAGGCGCTGCGCGGCGCCGATGCCGTTGACGACGCTCGCGAGGGAATGCATGCGCTGCAGCAGCAATATGCGGCTACGATGTCGGCTCTGCGCGAGGCGGGCGCCCTCTACTGCTCGGCCGCCAAAAGATCGTGGGCTCGCGCTACGTCTTCGACATCTAACATACACAGATAGAACAACATAGAACAAATTTGCCGAGATGACTTCACGGGCTTTGTTACACGTGTTATAAATAGGACAACATAGAACGACAGCAGGTACGAGCCGCCGTCGCTCAAAGCCGCCCCACAAGGAGGAACATCAGGATGAACGCACATGATCTGGTTCAGGAAATCATCGAGCGCAAGGGCAAGATCGAGAACGTCTTTTGGATCGCTTGCGGCGGTTCGATGATCGATCTCATGCCGGCCAACGAGCTGCTCAAGCGTGAGGCCACCACGTTTACCTCGACGGTCTACACGGCACGCGAGTTTTGCCTGATGGCTCCCAAGAGTCTTGGCGAGAAGTCGCTCGTCATCGCCTGCAGCCACAGCGGCAACACGCAGGAGGTCGTCGACGGCTGCGAGATGGCGCTGGCCGCCGGTGCCGAGGTCATTGCCCTTACCGACTGCGAGGGCTCAAAGATCGACAACGGCAAGTGGACTACCTGGGTCTATCCGTGGGGTGAGGGCGTGTCGCAGGCCGAGGTGCCGCAGGGCATTGGCGCTCTGATCGCCGCCGAGTTGCTCGACCAGCAGGAAGGCTACGAGTCACTCGCCGACATGTATGAGGGCCTCAAGCAGATGGATGCGCTGCTGCCCGCCGCCCGTGAGAAGGTCAACGCCGAGCTGGGCGCCCGCTTTGCCGAGCTCTGCCAGCAGCACAAGTTCTTCTATATCCTGGGCTCCGGTCCCAACTTTAGCCAGACCTATGCCATGGCGATTTGCTCGCTCATGGAGATGCAGTGGCAGCACTGCTGCTACATCCACTCCGGCGAGTACTTCCACGGCCCGTTCGAAGCCACCGAGCCCGGCGTGTTCTACTTTGTGCAGCTCGGATCGGGCGAGTGCCGCCCCATGGAGGAGCGCGCTCTTGCGTTCCTCAACACGCACACCGATACCGTCATGGTGCTCGATGCGCTCGAGTACGGCGTGGGTGAAGTGCCTGCCAGCGTGCGTTCGTACCTGGAGCCGATCTTCTTCTACAACATGAGCTGCGAGCTGCGCGCCGCCCGCGGCAAGGTCTTCGACCACAGCCCCGAGGTTCGTCGCTACATGGGCATCGAGCAGTACTAGGTACCGGGAAAAGTATTCACCTTCGATTCGCAAGCGAACA
>UQZC01000156.1 GCA_900545505.1 uncultured Collinsella sp. | reverse complement strand
CAATTCGGTAGCGGGCTTTTTGCTATCCATGTGCCGGGATTCGAACCCGACAGGGTGCGGAGCTGAGGAAACGCGAAGCGTTTTCCAGCGCAGCACGCAAGGAGCGAAGCGATGCAGCGAATGCGGGCGGCGGAAGCCGCACGCGGACATCCCGCTGGGGGCACCAACTTTAAAATGTTCGAACCCGCCGGATGTAAGGTCCGACGGGTTCGTTCTTTTGCCGTTATAAGACGAAAAGTACTCAACGCCCCTGTGCTAGATGAACAGCTCGCATTCTTTTCGCTCAGAGCAGGCTTTGCTCAACATCTTGGTAGCCGCAGAGAGCATGACGCGATTTACCGCGCGAGCGCCCCGCGGACATACGGCGACACAGCGCATGCAAGAGATACAGGCCTTTTTGTCCACCCACTTGGGATCGTCTTTATCGATAGCGCCAACGGGACACACTGCGGCGCAGGCCCCGCAGGCGGTGCACTCCTTTGTGGCCTTAGGCACCATACCGGTGCCCCCGGCCTTCTTATAGGGACGATTGCCCGGAATAGCCGGCTCAGAAGCATCTCCCGCAGATATCTTTTGCTGAATCTGATCCGCAAACCCAGCGAGCTGCACCGCGTCCTGTGCATCAGGCCGACCGGCGGCAAACTGGCGAACAATAGAATGCTCGGCGATGGCAGAAACCGCCGCGATCACTCGAAAGCCCGCATCTTTCGCCGCATCCTCAAGCTCGACCAGCGTGTCCTCATACGCGCGATTTCCGTAAACGCAAACCAGAACCGCCTGCGCACCGTTTCCCCGCATCATGCCCAAGCGCTCCGCGGCCACAGCCGGGACTCGCCCGCCATACGAGGGCACCGCGATCACGGCTACATCCTCTTTTGTCATCGCAACTGTGCGAAAACCAAGCCCGCTATCGGTCAGATCTACAGCAACGGTTTCCCCTTCCAACGCATTGGCAATGTAGCCAGACGCCTTTTCCGTTCCGCCGGTCGGGCTAAACACGATATCGAATACCTTCATCGGATAATCCTCCCCTTTATGAACAAACGCCCGAAACGTCCGCGTGCCAAAACAGGTTACAACTTTTAAGATGCCCCGCGTGAAACGCCTGCTTGGCTGCAAGTTCAAAGCAGGTCCGAGCGACATAAAAAGAAGGGGCCTCGCACAGGCGAGACCCCTTCGCACGCAAAATCAAACGTGTCTGTTACACATAGAACAGAATGTCGTCGTAGGTGGGACCCGGCCAGTAGTCGGCGGCCACGATCTCTTCCATGGCATCCACGGCAGCGCGCAGCGTATCCATAGCGGGAACGACCTCGTGCGCGTACACGTTGGCCTGCTCCTGCCCATCGAGGGCTTCGGCCTTCTGATGCACGGCGTCGAGCGCCTTGATGGAGTCGTTGATGGTGGTGATACCGTTGCAGAGCTTGTTGAGCGTGTTCTGCTCGCACTGCATGGCGGCCTCAGCACCGGCGGCACGAATAGTCTCAAGGCCCTTAGCGACCTTGGTGGCATAGGCGGTAATGACCGGGCGATAGGTACGACGCGCCTCGCGAACCATCGTGGTGGCCTCGATGTTCATGAGCTTGTTGTACTTCTCGAGTTTGCAGTCGTAACGGCACTGGGCCTCGGCCTTGGTCAGGACACCCGTCTCCTCAAAGAGCGCAATGGCCTTATCGGAAACAAAGGCGGGCAGGGCGTCGGCCGTGGTCTTGTTGTTGGCAAGACCACGCTTCTCGGCCTCAACGGGCCACTCGTCGGAGTAGCCGTCACCGGAGAACAGGATGCGCTGGTGGTCGGTCAGGACCTTCTTGCAGTACTCGAGCGCAGCGTCCTGGAACTCATCCTCGGGCGTACCCTCAAGCGCGTCGGCGAAGGACTTGAGCGACTTGGCCACGGCGGCATCGAGCACCAGGTTGGAGTCGGAGACGTTCTGCTCGGAGCCGCAGGCACGGAACTCGAACTTATTGCCGGTGAAGGCAAACGGGGAGGTGCGGTTGCGGTCGGTGTTGTCCTGCATCAGCTTGGGCAGAGTATCGGCGCCCAAGTCGAGCACGCCGCGCGTGGCATGGACGGAAGCCTTGCCATCGATGATCTTCTCGACGACCTCGGTAAGCTGGTCGCCCAGGAAGATGGACATAATCGCCGGAGGAGCCTCGTTGGCGCCCAGACGATGGTCGTTACCGGCCGAGGCAACGGAGGCACGCAGGAGCTCCTGATAGTTATCGACGGCCTCGATCACCGCGGTGAGGAAGACGATGAACTGCAGGTTGTCGAGCGGAGTGTCGCCCGGATCGAGCAGGTTCTCGGACTCGGTGCCAAGCGACCAGTTGTTGTGCTTGCCCGAACCATTGATGCCCTCGAAGGGCTTCTCGTGCAGCAGGCAGACCAAGTCGTGGCGGGAGGCGATGAGCTTCATCTTCTCCATCATGACCAGATTCTGGTCGATGGCCTCGTTGACCTCGCCATAGACGGGGGCGAGCTCATGCTGGCAGGGAGCAACCTCGTTGTGCTTGGTCTTGGCGGGAATGCCAAGCGCCCACAGCTCATCGTCCAGATCCTTCATATAGGCCGAGACGGTGGGGCGGATAGCGCCAAAGTAGTGCTCCTCGAGCTCCTGGCCCTTGCAGGGAGCGGCGCCAAAGAGGGTGCGGCCGGTAATGACCAGGTCCTTGCGCTTGCGGTAGGCGTCCTTCTTGATCAGGAAGTACTCCTGCTCGTCGCCCACGGAAGGAACGACCTTCTTGGGGGTCTTACCGAACAGCGCCAAAACGCGCTTAGACTCACGCGAGAGCGCGGTCATGGAACGCAGCAGCGGGGTCTTCTTGTCCAGGGCCTCGCCCGTGTAGGAGCAGAAAGCCGTGGGGATGCACAGGACATCGTCCTTAATGAAGGCGGGGCTAGTGGGGTCCCAAGCGGTGTAGCCACGGGCCTCGAAGGTAGCACGCAGGCCGCCGTTGGGGAAGCTCGAGGCATCGGGCTCGCCCTGGATGAGGTTCTTGCCCGTAAACTTGGTAATGGCGGTGCCGTCGTGGTTGGGCTCCAGGAAGCTGTCGTGCTTCTCGGAAGTAATGCCCGAAAGCGGCTGGAACCAGTGCGCATAGTGCGTCGCGCCCTTGGAGATGGCCCAGACCTTCATGGCATGGGCAACGGCGTTGGCCACATCCAGGTCGAGCGGCTCACCGCCCTCGAGGGTTGCAGCAAGGCGCTTCCAAATGTCCTTGGGGAGGTAGTCCTTCATGACTTCCTCAGAGAACACCATGGTCCCGAAGCGGTCAGTAAGTTCGGCCATACGGAACTCCCTTCGTATCGGCACCGCGTGAGAAGCGGTGTTGATTACTAACGAACGAGTCATAGCTTAGACTCGCCGTGTTTCCGCGACATTACCGTTATGTTGCTGTCGCGAAACCAATCAATGAGGTTACCCTATTGAGGCGGCGTTGCCACCCTCAACAGCCAATCAACTGCATAAATTGCAGACCTCTCCCCATGGTTTAAGGGTAGTCAATTTGGGATGGAGCTCTATTAACTGGTATTTTGCATCAGATACCAGTCTTTATAGTCCGTGCCTAGATTAGCCGCTCTGTTATAGAGAAAGCCGATAGCAAGGCATCTTTGATTGGTATCCTCAAATAGCGAGTGAAACTCCACCGTGGCACAGTGGTGCTGTAGAATCCTTACAACACATCACACTATTACGTATCTAGAGGAGCACGATATGCGCGTCGACGAGGTTTTTAAGCAGGCAGCATCCCAGGGCACCGCGCCCATTTCGTTTGAGATGTTCCCGCCCAAGGGCGAGCTGACCCTCGACACGGCTCGCGAAGTGGCAGGCAATCTGTGCAAGCTTTCGCCGAGCTTTGTCTCGGTCACCTGCTCGGCCGGCGGCTCGGGCAACGGTGCCGCCACCGCCCCCATCGCGCATATGATTACGAGCGAATTTGACACGCCCTCGGTGGCACACCTTACCTGCGTGGGCCGCTCGCACGCCGATATCGTCGCCAAGATCGACGAGTATAGCACCGCCGGCGCGGAAAACATCC
>UQZC01000155.1 GCA_900545505.1 uncultured Collinsella sp. | reverse complement strand
CTGCACCTGCGAGGCATGCGCGGGCATGAACCGCGGAAGTATCTGCCAGGCGGGGGTTTTGGACCCGGAGACAGGCAAGCTCTCCGCCCCCGCCGAGCCGCTCAACGAGCTGGCACGGCGCTTTGACTATGTGCTGGCCGAGGCAGATGGCAGCAAGCGACTCCCGCTCAAAGCGCATGCCGCCTGGGAGCCGGTAATTCCCGCCGCCACGGCAAACGTTGTCTGGATCGTCGGCGCCTTGGGGCTCGGCAAGCCCATCAACGAAGCCGTCCACCGCCCCGAGCTCTTTTGCGAGCGTTGCGGCTGCGAGCTCACCGACATCGCCACGCCCGAGCGCGTCGCCCAGGTGCTCAATGCCGAGCTGCGGATGCTGAACCTCAGCAATGCCCGCATCATGCTCAACCAAGTCGACACGCTTGCCGACCCAACGATGGCAGATTGCTTCGAGACAGCCCTCGGCCGCTCCGTCGTCGCTAGCAGCCTCAAGTGGCCGGCGCTGCCCCAGCAGACTTATAAGTTGCGGTGAAATAGTTCCTGAAACGGCCTATTTAGCGGCTAAACAGGAACTATTTCACCGCAACTGCGGAGGGGGTCCGGCACCCCCCCGTTAGCGGGGCACGTAACGACCGGGTTGGGCTCCGGTGGGCTCGCCGTCGCGCGCAGCCAGCACGCCGTTCACAAACACAGCCTTGGCGCGGCCATGTGCCTCAAAACCCTCGAGCGGCGTGTAGTCCACAGCCTGATGCTGCGTCGCCGCGCGAATGGTCCAGCGCGCCTTGGGATCCCACACGCACACGTCGGCATCGGCACCCTCGGCAAGACAGCCCTTGCGCGGATACATGCCAAAGACGCGCGCCGGGTTCTCGCTCATCAGGCGGCAGAGGTCCTCGGGGCCCAGCTGTCCCTCAAAGCTCGTAGCGATCGCGACGGGACGATGCTCCACACCGGGTCCGCCGTTGGGAATCGCGCGGAAGTCGTCGCGCCCGCGGTCCTTTTGCCCGTGCAGGTTAAAGCTGCAGTGATCGGTCGCGATCGTATCGATCTCGCCGGCCACAAGCGCCTCGCGCAGTGCCGCACGGTCGCCCGCATGGCGCAGCGGCGGGCTCATCACATATTTGGCGCCCGCAAAGCCGTCCTCGCCCTGCTCCAAATAGCACGTATCGTCGAGCATCAGATACTGAGGGCAGGTCTCGACATAGATATTCTTCTGCCCGCGCGCCTTGGCGACACGAATGGCCTCGAGCCCCAGCTTGGTCGAAAGGTGCACCACGTTGACCGGTGCGTCGCCGGCCAGGTGCGCCAGATATAGCAGACGGCTCACTGCCTCGGCCTCACACACGTCCGGACGGCTGAGTGCATGGCCCTCGGGCCCGTGGATACCCTGCTCGAACACGCGCTTCTGCAGCTCATTCACCAACGTGCCGTTCTCGCAATGCACGCACAGGATACCGCCCAGGCGCTTGAGCTCCTCGAGCACCTCGAGCGTCTCGGCATCGTCCAAGCGCAGGTGGTCATAGGCAAAGTAGGTCTTGAACGACGATACGCCCGCCTCGCGCATGGCCGAAAGGTCGGTGCGGTTGCGATCGTTCCACTCGGCGAGTGCCATATGAAAGGCGTAGTTTGCCGTGCAGGTACCGTCGGCGCGGCGATGCCACTCGGCCAAGGCATCGGGCATGGTCACGCCACGATCGGCCGTCGCGTAGTCCACGATGGTCGTCGTGCCGCCGCAGGCAGCCGCGCGCGTGCCGGTCTCAAAGCTATCGGCTGTCCAATCCATGCCGGTCCAGCACTGCATGTGCGTGTGGCCGTCGATAAAGCCGGGAAACACCCAGCAGCCCGCGGCATCCTCGACGGTATCGCCCTTGGCCGGCTCAATCGCCGCGGCGATCCGCACGATCTTATCGCCATCCATGGCAAGATCGGCGCGGCGAAGCCCCTGGGGCGTCACGAGCGCGCCGTTTTTGGTGATGATCATAATTGCTCCTTATTGATTGATGCAGTTGGCCACGCGATCAAAATACGAGCAAGCGGCGATATGCTCCGCTATGCGTCGCTGTCCCTTGGCGGTATCGACGTCCCACAGCTCGTAGGCACGCGCCTCGACCAGCACCACGTCGGTACGGCCCTTGAGGATCGAACCGCCGCCGTCCTTGCCCTCAAGACACATAAGTGCATCGAACAGTTCCGCCGGAAAGAGCACCGGGCTCGAAGGCTCACCGTTGCACGCAAGACGCACCGGATGCTTGCGGCCACACTCGTCAAATGCGCTAACCATAGCCTCAAAAGAATCCGAACTCACGAGCGGCTGGTCGCCCGGCAAAAAGAGGCAACCTTTCCAGTTGCGTTCGGCTCCCCACGAAAGGCCCGCACGGACGCTTTCGCTGCGCAGCTCGCCATCGTGCAGCACACACGGGCAATGCTTGTCCTCGCAAATCTGAGCGACCTCGGGCCAACGCGTCGAAACCACGACGTCAAAGCCCCGGGGAACCGAATCGATGGTCCGGGCAATCAGCGGCTCGCCATAGATATCGGCAAGCATCTTATTAGAGCCAAACCGCTTGCCCTCGCCCGAGGCCATAATGACGCAACCGAGTTTCATCTCCGCAAACCTCCCCTGGCTGCTTTGGACACCATAGTTGCTATACCCACCATACCAAGCTCACACTCCGTCGGAACAGGCACGCACTCGTTTTCCAGCGAACGACCCTTGGCTCTCCATAGCACAAAGGAGGGCACCCCGCGACGCAGGGCACCCTCCTCAATGGTGCAGATATGCCTACTCAGCGTCGCCGGTAAACGTGGTACCGGTCTTGCCGGCAAGACCGTCACGCGCCTTCTCGAGCAGCGTGATGAGCGCCGTGCGGCCCGGCTTGCTCTCGGCAAACGTCGAGGCGGCCTGAACCTTGGGCAGCATGGAGCCACGACCGAACTCGTTGGCCTCGGACAGACGCTTTACGTCAGCCGCGGTCAGCGTGTCGAGCCACTGCTCGTGGTCGGTGCCAAAGCCAATGGCAACCTTCTCCACGGCCGTCAGGATAATCAGGGCATCGGCGTCGAGCTGCTCGGCGAGCTTCTCGGCCGCAAAGTCCTTATCGATGACGGCGGCAGCGCCCTTAAGGTGGTTGCCCTGGGCCTTGGTGACGGGAATACCGCCACCGCCGCAGGAGATCACCACGTGGTTGGACTCGACGAGCGACTTGATGGTGTCGAGCTCGACGATGTTCACGGGCTTGGGCGAGGCAACCACGCGACGGAAGCCCTGCTTCTCGTCGTGGATGAACTGGTAGCCGCGGTCGGCCTCCAGCTCCTTGGCCTCGGCCTCGCTCATCCACGGACCAATCGGCTTGACCGGGTCGGCAAAGGCCGGGTCGTCTGCCGCAACCTCGACCTGGGTGAGCACGGTGGCGACACCCTTGTCGATATTGCGGTCGAGCATTTCCTCGCGCAGCGCATTTTGCAGGTCATAGCCAATGTAGCCCTGGCTCATGGCGCCGCAAACGGACAAGGGGCAGGGAACGTACTTCTGAGGATTAGAGCGCGTAAGCTCAGCCATCGCGTTGGCGATCATGCCCACCTGGGGACCGTTGCCATGCACGACGACGACCTCGTTGCCCTCCTCGATCAGGTCGACGATAGCCTTGGAAGTCGTCTTGACGGCCTCCATCTGCTCGGGAAGGTTGGCGCCGAGGGCGTTTCCGCCCAGGGCGACAACGATACGCTTAGCCATTTCTCAGCCCAGCTTTAGGCCTGGAACCAACGGGCGGTGTTGCGCTCGTCGAGGGCCTTGAGGGTAGCGGCGGGATCGGCAACCTTCTGCAGGAACATCATGGCTGCGATGGCGTACGGCTTGTAGCTGGCCTCCTTGTACATGCCCACGCGGTGCATGTCGAAGACGTCGGCGTTGACCTCGCCGTGCTCGCAGGAGACACCGGAGATGTCGGCGGGCAGCGGGTGCATAAAGATGGTGTCCTGGCCGTTGGCAGTCTTCTCCATGAGCTCAGTCGTGGAGCACCAGTCCTGATGGGTGGCGTTCTGGGCGAGCAGCTCCTTCTCGAGCGCTGCGATGCCGGCGTCGTCGCCCTCGGCGTACAGGTTGGTGCGCTCC
>UQZC01000154.1 GCA_900545505.1 uncultured Collinsella sp. | reverse complement strand
GATGGGGAAGGCCGATAGAGCAGTTGAGGAACCGAACCCGGGGATACTCAACGGCAGCCCTGAGCGTGTATTCCATCAGGCGGTGCGAGGTCGAGAAGATGACGTTTGCTCCATGTTTGACAGCCGTTTCCACGGCGGCGTAGAACACATCCGGATCGTGACAGTCCTCGAACGCCTCGGTGCGCACGATACCGCCAAAGTGCTCATCGAGATACTGACGCCCTTGGTCGTGCAGGCTGTCCCAGCTCGACGTCGCACAGGGGAACTCATGGATAAAGGCGATGCGCAGGGGGTTGGCCGTCGAGTAGACGGTCTTGCCCATAAAGAAGTTGAGCACGCCAGAGGTGGACTTGGCGGGCGTCTCCTCCTCGTCGACGCTCGGTGCTTCGACAAGATCGACCTTGTCCTCGTCATTTTTGCCGGCAATAACCAGCTCGCGCCAGATCTTGCACAGGCGGTTTACGACGATATCCGTCGGCGTATCCAGCAGGCGGTCCTGGTTGTACACATTGAGGTAGACGAGCATGGCGTCGGCGGGCGTAATGTCCAGGTGGTCGCCGCCTGCGCGAAGGTAGGCGCGCTTAAAGAGCAGGAAGGTGTGGCGCAGGTAGTCGACCTTTTTCTGCGGCCATTTTTCGATAAGGTTCTGACCGAGCATCTTGGCGAGCGTCTCGTAGCTTCCCTCACGCGAGAACTCGATCTCGTATAGGGGGCAGACGCGCCAAAACGCGCAGAACTCGCCGTACAGGCGGCTTTCGACGGAATCCCATGTGCCGGGGTAGAGACGGGTGACCTTGGCCGAAACCGTCGGAGCGTCCAGGAATTTGAGGACACTGACGCGTTTGTTGCCTTCCTGGACATAGAACCGATGCATGAACTCGGTGACGATGATGGGGTCGCGATAGCCCTCGGTTACCTGGATGTCGTAGAGGTTGGACCACTTGCGGGCGAACTCGGTGTTAAACGGCAGCAGGGGCATAAAGCTGCATGAAAAGGCGGACTGACGGCCTTTGGTGACCGTGCCGACGACCATTTCGAGCGGAATATCCCGCAGGCCGACGCTCACTCGCTGACCTAAGGGGAGCTGAGCAACCAAGCTATCGAGGTCCGTAAGGTATGGATGCTCGCTTTGGCTGATGGCGCGACGGCGTCCCTGCTCGCCGCGCTTGCGTGCTTGACGATAGGCCTCTTCCATGGTGTCTACTCCCTTTGTCGTTTAAACAACGATATAAACCATGGTACCACGAATGAAAACCACTACAAAGATGCCTGTCCCCTTTGCGGTGGTTTAGGCGATGATGGGGGCGATGGCGCGGATGCAGGCGTCGGCTGCCGTGAAAGTAGTGCTGTCGTCGCTGACGATAAAGATGATCTTGCCCTTGATGCCAAAGTCGCCGATCTCGCTAAAGAGTACGTAGGGCTCCTTGTCAAAGCCCGAGATGGGAAGCACGGCGGCCTTGGTGGCGTCGGTGAGCTCATCTGCCAGCGCGTCCAGTGAAGCCCACTTGGACGTGTCCTTGACCGCGACGGGCACGGCCACGCGCCCAAAGGGCATCAAATGCACGAGCGTGTTCTTGGAGATGTTGGAATTGGGCACAATGATGGTCTGTCCACAGGCATCCTCAATCGTCGTATGGCGCCAAGTGATGTCTTGGACAACGCCGGATACGCCGCCGACCTCGATATTGTCGCCGGGTTTGATGATGCCCATAAAGGTCACCTGCATGCCGCCGATAAGGTTTGATAGCGTGTCCTGAAAGCCGAGCGAGATGGCGATGCCGCCGACGCCAAGAGCGGCGACGAGGGCGTTTGCATTAATGCCAAAACAGTTGTCGAGGATAAAGCTGCCGCCAATCATCCAGATGACGGCGCGCGCGATGTTGATGAAGATACTCGATGCCGGAAGCGGGTTATCGTCTCGGTTAAGCAGATGGTTCAGGGTCTTGGATACGACCTTGGCGGCGACGGCGGTGCCTATCGCCAAGATGACGGCCCAGATGATGTTGTGGACCCACCGTTGCTCAAAGAAATGAAGAATTGGCTCAAACAATTCCATGTAGGGAAACCTCCTAATGATCGTCCAACCATGATACCCACCAAGAAGCCCGTCCGATCAAATTCGGACGGGCTTCTGTGCTCGATATAAGGTTTACGCGGCGGGGCTGCAAGGCCCGGCGGTGTAGCTTAGCGTCGACGCTTCCAGATAATGCCGAGCATGATGACGATGATGCCGCCGATAAGGCACGCGCCAACTACTGCCAGCGTGCGGTCTCCCGTTGCAGCGAGCTTACCGGTCGTCTTCTTGGTGATGACCTTCGTGGTCGTCGTGTCCGTCTTAGGCGAGGGTTTAGGCGTCGGGGCCGGTGTGGGCGTGGGGTCCACGGCTGCGGAGGCAAAGCTGATGGTGCCGGCGAGCCCGGCCATCTTGCTCTCCCAGCCGTTCTGCCCAATCAGCGCCCTCAGCGCCGCCTCGCACGTGCCCCACTCGGTGTACTTGGTGGCGTGTGCAAAGGTGGGAAAGTCGGTCGTGTTGGTAATGATGTAGTTGTTGGTGGCGACGGTATAGGTCTTGGCGGGGTCGAGCGTGCTGCCGTCTTTGGTGAGTGTGGCACTCACAATGCGCTTGCCTTCGGGCTGCGTCCAATCAACCGTCACGTTGATGCCGCCAAAGGAGAGAACGCTGCCAGAGTCATCGCGCCACTTGTACTTGTCTTGCGCCTCCTGCTCGGTGTGACCGGCCGCCACATAAGCCTGCTGAAGCTCGTAGCTGTCGTTGCAATCGTCGCTAATTTGTAGCGAGTGCTCGAGCGCTGCGAGGAAGTCCGCGCCGGTCATGGTCCAGGTCTCCACGGTGTTGCCGTAGGGCGAGATAGCGATGACGTTGCCGGCGGTCACGTTGCCCGCCGCGATGCCGCCGCGGATGCCGCCAGCGTTCTCGATAGCGAGGTCTGCGCTCGTCAGGGCAAGATAGGAGCCGCAAATCACATGGCCGATGGTCTGGGCCTTGGTGGTGTCGCCCGGGTTGCTGGGGCGGAAATCGGTGGTGCGCACCATTTCCCAACCATGCGTGCCTGCCGCGTCCTCGCCGTAGAAATAGTCAGTGGCGGATGTGCCGAGCACCTTGTTCGATTCGATTTCAAAGGCGTCGTCGAGCGGCTTGATCTTGTTGCGGACGGCTTTAAGGCGGCTTTGGTAGTCGGAGCCCTTGTCGGGGTCTGCCAAAAGGTCGTTGACGTTCTTGGCGGTGTAGAGCTTCTCGTCGCTGCCGTCTGCAGGGACCGTGACCGTGTCATCGTCGGTGCTTTCGGTGCCCTTGGTGTCGTACTCGTAGGGGACGGAAAGCAGCCCCACCTCGGCAAAGGCGCTGCCTGCCTCGACAACGTGGATCGTCTTGCCGTCGGCTCCCGTCACCTTCTCGTTAAGGTTGATGTGCTCGTGGCCTGCGATAAGGGCATCGACGCCAGCGAGTTGTGTGGCAAAGGTCTTAGCGTCGAGCGTGTGCGCGATACACACAACAACATCGCAGCCCTCCTTGCGCAGCTGCTCTGCCTCGGCATTGATGGCGTTTGCGGCACTCGAGAAGCTGGTGCCCGCGACCAGGTCTGCGCGCAGCGAGGAACCTAGCGACTCATCCATGGCTCCGACGACGCCGACCTTGATTTTGTAGTCGAATGTGGAGTGATCCTCGCTATCCTCCCAGGTGCGATTGAGCGTCTTCGTGATGCTCGAGCTCCATACGCCGCTCGTAGACTTCGCGTTCGCGCAGAGTATGGCGAAGGGCGTGCCGGTGGTGCTGTAGCCGGTCATGGTGCGGAGTTTGTCTGCGCCGTAGCTCCAGTCATGGTTGCCTGGCGTGGTCGCGTCGTAGCCGTCGGCGTAGAAGGTGTCCATGAGCTCGGCGATGCTCTTGCCCTCGCTCATGGTGGCGAAGGACTGTCCGTGGAAGGTGTCGCCCGCATCGAGCAAAAGATCGGGGGCGCTGCTTTGGGCGCTATAGAGAACTGCCAGTCCGTCGAAGCCGACGGTGCCGGTGCCCTTGCTTTCGTTGTAGCTGTACTTGTAGCTGCCGTGGATGTCGTTGGTGTGCATGACGGCCACGGAGCCGTCAATAGCGGCGGGGAGGGTGCCCCCGCAAGCGAGGCGTCGACCGCATG
>UQZC01000153.1 GCA_900545505.1 uncultured Collinsella sp. | reverse complement strand
CGAGGTAGCCCTCCTGGTCGAAGTGCATGATCTCGATCTTCTCGGTCTCCTTCATGTGTGTCCTCCCATCACATGTGCGCAATTCTATACATCGCGCTTCTTGCTGATACCAATTATAGCCATACGATTGCTTGTTATTTAATACCAATCCAAACTCACGGAGATTTGCGGCGAACGGTCGGTTTCCTCGCCCGAGTGGTATTACAACGCCAATAGTTGTCTATTTCGAGCGCTACTGCCAACGGGTTCCCCACAACTCGCCAGCTATAAAAGCGTTGCGCCAGACCCGCCCAAGCGTTTCCGGCGCAACCGCGCAGTTTAGTTATTCGGCTTCCATCTCCGCTGTCACACGGCGATACATCTCGATAACCTGAGTCGTCGCCTTGGACGGATCCTGATAGTAGCGGCCATCACACGTCTCGGCCGAGACATAGCCCGTATAGCCGTGGCGCATGAGTGCCTCGAGGTCGGCACGCATATCACGCTCGCCGTCGCCCCAGGCAAGATGCGTCGTACCGCCGCCCACATCTACAAAGTGGGTGTGAACGATCTTGTCGCCCAAAACCTCAAAGTAGCCGTCGATCGTGTCGCCGGCAACTTCCATGGCGCCAAAGTCGATACAGGCCTTCAGGTTGGGACGATCGACCGCCTCGAGGATGCGCGCGACATCCTGTGCGGTGTTGACCAACACGGACTCCGACGGCTGCAGGGCCTCGAGCGCGACGCGAATACCGCGCGTATCGGCGTAGTCGCACACCGAGCGCAGCATGGCAACGCTGCGGGCCCAGGCGTCCTCAGCCGGCTCGTCCAGATAGGCCCAACCACTCGTCACCAGAATCTGCGGCACGCCCAACTCAACGGCAACGTCGATCACATTCTTAAAGTACGAGAGGATGCGTTTTTGGCCCGCCTCACCGCGCACCGCGACGTTCCACGGCTTGGGGTTGTTCTGCTCGGGGCACACGCACACGATCTTGATACCGTATTGGGCGGCAAGATCGCGAATCTTATCCACCGAATCGTGCTCATGGCAATCCACATACAGGTGCATCGAGCCGGTCCACAGCTCGATATTGCGATAGCCGGCCTCACCTGCAGCCTTAAAAAACGTCTCGATGCTGTAGTAACGATGGTTGATGTTCATGAGCGAAAGCTCGGGTACGACCATAGCCCTCCCCTTTCGTACGGAGTTTTAAAAAACAGGGGGCCGCCGCAGATGCGACAAGCCCCCCAAAGATCGACGCAACCGTTAGACGCGATGGAAGCGCGATTCGAACATATTAGGCAAGCACGCCAAAGTAAGCGCCGATGATGCCCACGACCATGGTGCAGAGGATCAGGACCATCGGGTTGATCTTCTTGGAGAGCAGCCAATAGTAGAGCCAGAAGGCGGCCATGCCGAGCATACCGGGCATGATACCGTCCAGGATGTCCTGGAGAGTCTGGGCGGAGTCGCCCTGACCAATGGCGATGGGCAACGAAGCCCAGAACATGTCCTTGCTCATGGCGCCGACGACCATGACGCCGACAATGCCGACGCAGGCCATGATCTTTTGCATCAGGCCGGTCTTCTGAGCCTCGTCAAGGAAGCCAATGCCTAGCTCATAACCCTTGATAGCGCCAAAGATACGAATCAGGAACGCCGGGATGTTGTAGACGAGCAGGAAGGCGATGGGGCCAAAGACGTTGCCGGCTTGGCACAGGCTGATGCCCACGGCAGCGGCGACGACGCGCAGGGTGGACAGGAAGAAGGAGTCACCCAGGCCGGAAAGCGGACCCATGAGGGCGGCCTTGATGTCGTTGACGCTCTCGGGCTCAACCTCGCCACGAGCGACCTTTTCTTCCATGGCCATCGCGATGCCACCCACGAAGGGAGCGAGCTGCGGGGTGATGTTGAAGAATGCGCTGTGACGGTGCAAGGCCTCGGCGTAATCATCGGGACGGCCGGCATAGATCTTCTTGAGCATGTTGGCGACCATCAGGCAGAAGGCAATGTTCATCTGCTTGTAGTAGGTCCAGGAGAATTCCATGCCCAGGGCGCCGGTGTTCACGGCGCTCTTAATGAGGTCGGAGCGAGTAATCTGGTTCTCGGAATTAGAAGTCATCGTCCTCATCCCCTTCCACAGAAAGCTGGGACTGGGCGCCACCAAGGCCCAGCAGGTCGTACTTGTCGATGCCGATGATGATTGCGATCAGGGCGACGCCGAGGACGGGCACGTTGGCATAGGAGCACAGCAGGAAGCCCAGGAAGTAGAACGGCACGAGCTGCTTGGTAAGCACCAGACGGCCGAGCATGGCGAAGCCCATGGCAGGCAGGATGTTGGCTGCGACGCCAAAGCCATCGAGGACGAACGTCGGGATGAAGTCGAGCAGGCCCTGAACGGCGTCGGCACCCAGATAGAAGGAGACCGAGCACAGGATAAAGGCCAGGACGACAATCACGAGACCGATAATCCAGTGCATAGCGTAGATACCCTTGAGGTTACCCTTGCTGGCAAAGACGTCGGCACGGTCGACCAGAAGGGGCATACCGGCGTTGACGACGTTCTTAATGGCCAAGCACAGAGTGGCGATGGGCATCGCGAGCGCGATAGCGGCCTCGGTGCTCTGACCCAGCTGAATAGCGAAGGCGCAGGCGAGCACACCGCCAATACACTCATCGGGCGGCACGTAAGCGCCGATGGAGATTGAACCCATGAAGAGCAGCTCGAGGCTCGCACCGATGGCGAGGCCGGACTGCAGGTCCCCGAGGACTATGCCGACGAGCGGGCACAGAACGATCGGGCGGAACGCATAGAGCGTACCGAGCTGATAATCGAGCTTACCGAAGGCAGCGATAAGTCCGATGAGGATCGCTTGAACAAGCATTGTTCCTCCCTTTGATCCCTCTTGGATACGCGCGGCGATTCCCGACTTGTCAGCGCGCCCTTTTCCATGCCGACAATCGCCCAGACAGATCCAGCTTGTACCGGTGTGCTGTTAACACCTAAACCGGTGCAAATGATTTGATACCAATTATATAGTAATGCGAAAACTATTTAATACCAATCGCTCAACGGGCGTGTACTCCCGGTGAACGGTAGATGGGGGTAACGGGTAAAGCGTTTATCCGGTACGCCCACGAATAGGGGCGGCGCCGTGCGCGCCGCCCGTGGTTCCCAATTAGAGGGCGCTTAGGGCATCGACCTTGGGGTCGTCGGCCAGAGCGCGAATCTCGACCTCGACACCGCGGCCGACGAGCTCGCGAATGTCCTCTTCCTCGGCAGCAGTCACAAAGATCTGGCGGGAGATTTTACGGGCATCGGGACGCTGCTCGTCCTTGGACTTGGTGTTGCCCAGGTTGATGGAGGTGATCTGCGGGCAGCCGTCGACAAGCTGCTTGGCCTCGGCGATGCTGGCGACGCAGATGATCATCTTGTACTTATCGGTAACACCGGAGTTGATGGCCTCGATGGCGTGCTCCATGTCCTTGATGACGAGCTTGACGTTGGCCGGCTTTCCCATCTTGAGCGTAGTCTTCCAGACGGGATCGTTGGCAACCTTGTCGCCAACGCAGAAGATGCAGTCAGAGCCCAAGCCCTGGACCCAAGAGACGGCCACCTGGCCATGAAGCAGACGATGGTCGACGCGAAGCAGTTGAATCATGATTGACCCCCAAAGGTCTCATGCCGGAAACCCGGCCCCATTAATAGCAGGCGGTGACTAGAACTCTTCCTCGTCATCCGCATCGGTCAGCAGGTCGTTGACAAACTTGACGCGCGTGTCGTCAGCCGCGAGGATCTCGCGGATAACCTGATCGGCGGGAGCCTCCTGGTCCGAAAAGAGCAGCTGGATCAGCAGCGGCAGATTCATGTTGGCAACCAGGTAGGTGTTGGGGCGCGTCTGGACGATCTTGGTGAACTCGTTGTTGACGCTGCCGCCAAACAGGTCGGTGCACACGATTACGTCGTCGGCGGGGTCGAAGGTCGCCAGGAGCTTGGCGGCCTCCTCGGCGACGTCGGTGCGGCCGTCGACAAACATCGACAGGTCGTGGACGTTATCGCGCGCGCCCGAGAGCAGCTCGGTGCTCTCCTTGATGCCGGTCGCAAAATGCGCGTGGCTGGCGAAGATGTATTGCCTCATTGCGGTTTCCCCCAAATGAAATTAGTAGTCGAACTGGTGGTAGTAGCGGCGGTACTTGAGGTTGTGCTTGGTGACC
>UQZC01000152.1 GCA_900545505.1 uncultured Collinsella sp. | reverse complement strand
TATGTTTCCTTTAGCCGTCGCTGTCTAGGATGGGGGTTAGTCGATAGGAAGGGAGCACCGGGATGGACGACGCGAGCGAGCGCGCAATCGAAGAGGACATGCTCGATCAGTTCAACTACTTTGATGATGAGGACGAGGAGCTGATCGACCGTCGCGAGCCAGCGCCGCTTGATTCCTTTGATCTGGTCGATGAAGAGCCCGACGAGGACGAGGGCGAATCGGCGGAGCCCTCACAGCCTTCGCGCCTTAACTCGCTGCTTTCGAGAGCCCCCATGCACCACGGCGTTCGTGCCGGCGCGCTCCATATGAAAACTGACTGGCACCAGATCGTGACGGCAGGCGATGAGCTTGCCGTCGATGCGCCGCTCACCGATAAATCATCCATCATCTGCCGCACCGGCATGCTTATGCTGGCAAGCGGAACGGGTGCCTGGCGCGTGCGCGATACCATGAATCGTGTTGCCGCCGTACTCGGTGTCACCATCCACGTTGACTTAAGTCTTCTGTCGTTTGAGTGCACCTGCATCGAAGATGGCCACTGCTTTAATGAGGTCGTCAGCTTGCCCACAACGGGCGTCAATACCCATCGCATTTGGATGATGGAGAGTTTCCTCAAGGAAATCGAGACCTATGGTCGTCGCTTCACGGTGCACGAGTATCACGAGATGCTCAAGACCGTTGAGAGTTCAAAACCTGATTACGCGCCTTGGCAACAGGGCCTTGCGGCGGCCTGCGCCTGTGGCGCCTTTGTCTTTTTACTTGGTGGCGGTCCCATTGAGATGGCATGTGCGTTCGTGGGCGCGGGCGTCGGTAACTTTGCCCGCTCTCATATCCTCAAGCAGGGCCTCGGCCAGTTTAGCGCTTTGACGTTTGGCGTCGCGCTGGCCTGCATCTCGTATTTGCTGGCGTTGCTCGGCCTTGGCCAGGTCATTCCGGGGGCAATGTCGCACCAAGAAGGCTATATCGGCGCCATGCTCTTTGTGATTCCCGGCTTTCCCCTCATTACGGCAGGCCTCGACATCGCAAAGCTCGATATGCGAAGCGGCATCGAGCGTCTTTCGTATGCTGTGTCAATTATTGTGATGGCGACCCTCGTAGGTTGGATGGTTGCCGAGTGTGTCGGCCTGGCGCCGGATGACTTCGCCCCGCTTGGCCTCTCGCCGTTGGCTCTTACGCTTTTGCGCATACTGATGAGCTTTATCGGTGTATTTGGATTCTCGGTGATGTTTAACAGCCCGGTAAAGATGGCCGCGGCGGCCGGTCTGATCGGCGCCGTGTCCAATACCTTGCGCCTTACGCTCGTCGATGCGCCGACGATGCTACCCTTCCTGGGCCTGAGCGTAGGCATGCCTCCCGAGGCGGCTGCATTTATCGGGGCGCTCGTATCGGGCCTGCTGGCAAGCCTGGCCGAAATCAAGCTCACCTACCCGCGTATCGCTCTCACGGTGCCTTCGATTGTCATTATGGTGCCCGGTCTGTATCTCTATCGCTCGATGTATTACATGTGCACCTTCGACACGGTCAATATGCTTGGCTGGTTTGTGCGCGCGGTGCTCATCGTGGCGTTCCTGCCCGTTGGCTTGGGCGTAGCGAGAACTCTCACCGATCCCCGCTGGCGCCACACTAGCTAATTGGTGCAAGGGGGGCAGGTTACTTTGCACCAATACGCCGAGCATCTCCACAAACTCAACGCTTACGAAGCGCGCGCCGTTCGTGTTAGGGTAGTTCCACCACATAAGTAGTCGCAGACGCGCGTACCACGGGCGGGCGAGATGAAGTTCCAACAGCTCCATCTTGCCCGCCCGTTTTTGTTGCGTGGCGCCGCGGTACAACACAGAGAGGAATCTGTCCTTTATGCCTATCAACAAACGAGAGAGCCTGCTGTTCACCTTTATCATGTGCTTTTGCATGGTGCTCTGGATGAGCATCTACAACGTTGCCCTGCAGCACGGGGCCATCAACGGCGAGGTCGTTGCCACTGCGTGGCTCGGCTTCCCCGTTGCCTACATTTTTGCCATGTGCTGCGACTGGTTCGTCGCCAGCCCGCTCGCCAAGGGTTTCGCCTTTAAGTACTTGGTCACGCCGGGCAAGAGCTCGCCACTTGCCATGACGCTCGCCGTCAGCTCCTGCATGGTCGTTTCCATGGTCATCATCATGTCGCTGTACGGTGCCTGTGAGGGTCTGACGCACATGCCCGGCGGCATCCTTGCGAACCTGTATTCCGTGCCCGCGATCTGGATGATCAACATCCCGCATAATTTTGTGATGGCGCTGCCGTGGAACCTTTTGGTAGCCGGTCCGATTTCCCGCTTCGTCTTCCGTCGCGCCTTCCCTGTGGGGACGGTTTTCGAGGAGGAGCATGCCGAGCTCTTGGAGCAGGCTATGGCTCCTGAGTGCGAGTAGCTCGCTTAGGGATCTGCTGAGCGCGGGCGACTTGCTTGGTTGGAGCCCTAAGCGTGGATAGCTCTCTCGGCGACATCGCGGGCGTGAGCGGTGCGCATGACCGGAGGGCCCGTGCTGCTCCGTTGCCCGACGTGCTAGCGCGCAGAACAATCTGTTGGTGCATTCGGCGGCTGCTGAAGCGGTTCGGCAGGCGGCTTTTATATCGAGGTTTAACGTGAAGCGTTTCGGCAGCCGCTTTTTATACGGAGTTTAAATACAACAGTCTGTTGTATTACGTAGAGTGGTATATCTCTAGCGGGAAAAATGCGAGAGACGGAGCATTATGGCGTTGCTAGTAGGACTGGACGTAGGGTCGACGACGACCAAAGTTTACGCGATGCACGAGGATATGACCGAGGCGTGGTGGGGATATCGCCGCCACGGGGCGTGTCAGACAGCGAGCGTGCGCGCCATGCTCGGCGAGCTCGCCGAGCGCTTTCCCCATGAGTCGCTGCGCGTTGCGGTGACCGGCTCGGGTGCGCGCGATATCGCGACCGCGCTGGGCGCCTCGTACGTTCAGGAGGTGGTCGCCAACGCGCTCGCGATCAGCAGGTTCTATCCGCAGACGCGCTGCGCCATCGAGCTGGGCGGCCAAGACGCCAAGATAATCTTCTTCCGCACCAACGATAAGGGAGACATCGAGGTTGCCGACATGCGCATGAACGGCTCGTGCGCAGGCGGTACCGGTGCATTTATCGACGAGATGGCAAAGCTCATGGGGGTCGGCACCGAATCGGGCGAGTTCGAGCAGCTCGCAAGCCGGGGAACGACCGTCCACGAGGTCTCGGGCCGCTGCGGCGTGTACGCAAAGACCGATATCCAGCCGCTGCTCAACGAGGGCATTCCTACCACCGACCTGGCGCTTTCGGCGCTTCACGCGGTCGCCCGCCAAACGATCGGCGGTCTGGCCCAGGGTATCGACATCGAGCCGCCGGTAATCTTCGAGGGCGGTACGCTCGCCTACAACCCCACGCTGGTCCGCGTGTTCCGGGAGCAACTGAATCTATCGGACGATCAGGTTATCGTCCCGCGCGATCCGCAGATCATGGTCGCGCGCGGTGCCGCCCTGTCGCTGACCGACATGTTCGCATCGTCCCAACCGATCGACCTTCCCGACGCTTTTGTCCGGCTGGATAAGCTCGAGACGGTCGCGCCCGCAAGCGGGGAGGGACGTCTTGCCCAGCCCTTTTTTGCCACACCTGCCGAGCAGGCGGATTTTACGGCACGCCATGGCAAAGAGACGCCGGCAAAGGGTCCGGATGCGTATGCGCCCGGAGAGACGGTGCGTGTGGCGCTCGGTATCGATTCGGGGAGCACGACGACCAAGTTCGCCCTGGTCGATGAGGCGGGTGAGCTTGTCGATTCGTTCTACGCGTCTAATAACGGCAGACCGCTCGACGTCGCCCAACAGGGTCTTGTCAGCTTGAAGAACCGCTGGGAGACAGCGGGAGTCACGCTTGCGATCGATGCCGTGGGCACCACGGGATACGGCGAGGAGCTTTTCGCGCGCGCGTCCCACGCCGACTACCATACGGTCGAGACGGTCGCGCACGCCCGCGCCGCGTGCGCATGCGTTCCCGATGCGACCTTCGTGCTCGACATCGGCGGACAGGATATGAAGGCCATCTGGCTCAACCACGGCGTGTTGACCGATATCGTCGTCAACGAGGCGTGCTCTGCGGGCTGCGGCTCGTTCCTCGAGGGTTTTGCCAAAAACCTCGGAATAGCCGTTGAGGATATCGCGACCGAGGCATTTT
>UQZC01000151.1 GCA_900545505.1 uncultured Collinsella sp. | reverse complement strand
CTGCGCTCGGCTGTGCCTTTGCGCAAGAAAGAAATATACGGGAAGTCTCGCCGTGACGCAAGCCCCAATTTTGACTTTTTTGAAATTCAGTCAAATTGGCCTAATTTAGTCCAACCCGTGAAGGACCTGTGAAGCCGACCGCTGTACGCGAAGGGCAAAACGCCGCGAGCGGTAGCCGTCAACCGTTGGCAGATTCTACCGTGAAAACGATAGCGCCAGGCAACACAATCGAAGTATCAATGATCGCGTAGATATGAGGCGCCATGGACGAAGAGCTTGATTACCTATGGGAGACCCTGGGCCTCGAGATCACTGCCGACCTTTGGCCCGAACGGGACAAAATCCATCCCACACTGCGCCCCGCCATTACTGTGGTGCAGGCAAAATACCGCCGTGCATCCTTTTTGATCATGCGGATGTCATGGCACGCGGGACTCCCCGACCTTAAGCGAATCCAGGCAAGCCTCGTCGAGCTGTCCGGCATGCCGACCGTCATATCCGAGGCGCATCTGGAGCAGCGCCAGCGCGAGCGACTGCAACAGCAGCGGATTCCCTTTATCTGCCCCGGCGTTCAGGCATATCTGCCCTTTATGGACGAGGAGTACTGGAGCGGCAAGCCCAACAAGCACGTAAAGGTCTACGATCCGCACGAATGGGCGCAGCTGGCGGACTGACTGAGGCAGGCCCGCCGGCGGAAAGTGCGTCCCAGATCTCAAGCTCAAACTGGTCCCCGCTTTCCCGTCGAGCCCTCAACCGGAAACCGTGTCCCACAATCGAAGCTCAGAATGGGACGTGCTTTCCGCAACCGGCCACTTTGGGAAAGTGCATCCCATTCTGGAAGCGAATTCCGGGTCGCACTTTCCGCAGCCGTTACAGCAACGCCTCGGCCCAAGCCGCTTCCCTAAAGCCGGGAATCGCAAAGTCGTCGCCCACCAGCAGCGGACGCTTGACCAGCATGCCGTCGGTCGCCAGCAGCTCGTAGCACTCCTGATCCGTCATGCCCGCATCCAGACGCGCCTTCAGGCCCAGCTCTCGATATTTCATGCCCGACGAATTAAAGAAGCGCCGCACCGGCAGCCCCGAACGAGCAATCCAGGTCGCAAGCTCATCAGCCGTGGGATTGTCCAAAACGATATCGCGATCGATATATTCTACCCCATGTTCGTCCAGCCATGCCTTGGCCTTCTTGCAGGTCGAGCACTTGGGATATTCAACAAACAATACCGCCATGGGATTTCCTTTCTTAGAGAAAACAGGTGTCTGGAAAACTGCACATCGACGACCACTCGCGATTGCAGCCGTTATTGTAGTCAATGTCGAAGCATAGGCAGTCGCGATGTCTCGTCTTAAGGCTAGCGCCTCGCATGGGCGCCGATCGGCCGAGTCGCATGGCGCACCAACGCCGCTGCCAGCAATACCAACAGCATGGCGGTGACATAGCCCGCGGCATCGAATCCTAAATCGATAACGTCGAAATGCCTGCCGGGAACAAAGATCTTATGCACCTGATCGCCAACGGAGCAGGCGGCGCAAAAGAGCAATACGGGCACGCAACGGGAGCATACGCTCCACGGACGCCTGGAAAGGCAAACCACGACCACGGAGGCGAATAATCCGACGAAGAAAAACTCTACGGTATGGGCAACGCGACGGACGTTTGTGCCCACCCACATGCGAATGGAAGCAAGTCGGCCAGACCGGACATTCGAGGCAGCCGAATCGGCGCCCCCGGTCATTCCGTTCTCTGTCTGGGCTTCACCCGTGGCATCAGCAGCCTGAACGCCCGTAGCCTGACCCTCCACCACACGCGCGGTGGACTCGCTCAGCAACGACGTCTCCACCGCATTTTGCTCCGTCAGCACCCAGATGCCCGCCAGCGTTGCAACGAACAGAACAATTGCGGTCCATCCGATTATCTGTTTTACGCGCGCCAAGGGCCAACCTCCTTTTTTGAATATCAGCGAGTGTAGCCCCAAATGGCATCGTCACCGTATCAAAATTTGAATCGCAACAGGAAGCGACAAAGCGACAAAGCGACGCAAACCCCTACCCCGCCTCGCGCATCCAGCGATCGAACGTCCCCACGCACACGCCCAGGCACTTTGCTGCCTGGCTGCGGGTAATATCGCCTGCCTCATAGCTATCGCGCACCAGCTCAAACTGAGGAGGGCACGGCTTGCGAGGTCGACCGAAACGAACCCCTCGCGCCCGCGCCGCTGCAATTCCCTCCGCCTGGCGCCGATGGATATTCTCGCGCTCCACCTGCGCCACGTAGCTCAGCAGTTGCAGCACAATATCGGCAATCAGGGTGTTGGTCACATCCGGCGCGCCGCTGGCCCTAGCGCGCGTGTCAAGCAATGGCATGTCCAACACCACAATGGCAACCCCGAGCTCCTTGGTAATGCGCCGCCATTCCTCAAGAATCTCGGAGTAATTACGACCAAGTCGGTCGATAGAAAGCACCACCAGCACGTCCCCGTCTCCCAGGACGTGCAACAGCTCGCGATAATGCGGTCGATCGAAGTCCTTGCCGCTCGCATGGTCGGCATAAATATTCGCAGAGCCCACGCCATAGGCGCCCAGCGCATCCAGCTGCCGATTCAGATTCTGATCGCGCGAACTCACCCGCGCATACCCGTACACCGTCGCCATCTCATCCCCGCTTTCTTGTAAACCTGCCAAAAGGGACAGGTTTATTTTGGTGGGTTTTACCTCTCAAATAGCAGGTAAGCGGGCGGCCGAGCAAACGGCAAGGTAGCCACGATTCAAATGCGAAGGGCGGTCCCGAAAGGCCGCCCTCCGCTCCCCCACCATCAGTCGGGATTTGGCTAATGGATCAGCTTAAAGTCCAAGTGCCCACGTGTGGTATTGACGCGCGAGACCTCGATAATCACGCGCTGCCCCAGCTCGTAACGGGTGCCCGTGTCGGCACCTGTGAGCGTTAGCGCGTCCTCGTCGAACTCGAACCACTCGTTGCCCAGGCTCTTGATCGAAACCAAGCCTTCGACCTGCGTCAGGTCCAAGCGCACAAAGAGGCCCATGCTGCTAACCCACGAGACGGTTCCGGCATAGCGCTCGCCCAGGCGATCCTCATAGTACTGGGCAATCTTGATCTTTTGCGTCGCATGGCTGGCGGCATCTGCCGCGCGCTCGGCATCGCTACATGCGCGGCAGATCTGCGGCAGAATGCGCGGCAGCGACTCGCGCCCCTTGCCGATCAGCCACGGCGTACGGACCAAGGCGTCCTTGCCGCCGAGCTGCTCATAGGCCAACTGCAGTTTGAGCACGCGGTGCACCACCAGATCGGGGTAGCGACGGATGGGGCTCGTAAAGTGACAGTAGCACGGCGCGGCGAGCGCAAAGTGGCCCTCGTTGCGCGGCTTGTACAGCGCGCGCTGCATGCTGCGCAGAAGCAGCGTGTTAACGAGCGGTGCGTTGGCCGTACCGGCGGCAGCATCAACTGCAGCCTGCAGCTCATCGGGGCTCCCCAGGGCAATACCGGCAGCACGACGATCGTCGATGATGCCTAGCTGCGCCAGCGCAACGGCGGCACCGTGCAGGCTATCGGGGCTCGGATCCTCATGCACGCGATAGCAGGCCTCGATATCACGGTCTGCCAGCCACTCTGCAACGCACTCGTTGGCGAGCAGCATGGCCTCCTCGATAAGCGACGTGGCACACGAACGCTCACGCGCCACAATCTGCACGGGCACTCCGTCCTCATCCAATAGAGCGCGAATCTCGGCCGTGTCAAAATCGACTGAGCCGCGGGCGCGACGAATACGACGGCGAAGTTCGGCGAGTTCGTTGGCGGCGACAAGGAAATCGCCGAGGTCGACGTTGTAGCCGCGGGCGGCCTCCTCGCACGCAAGACCGCGCTCAAGCGCTTCCTCGCGCGAGGTCTCGGCAGCCGCAACATCCTCGGCCGCACCCTCCAACACCGAATACTCAACCGCGCCGGCACGCACCAGCAGCGCCTCGGCGCCGTCATAGTCCATACGCACACGTGAGCGAATCACGCTGGGGTACGGATCGTAATGCCGCACACGACCCTGCGCATCGAGCTCGATATCGACGGTAAACGCAAGGCGGTCCTCGTCGGGACGAAGCGAGCACAGGTCATTGGACAGGCGTTCGGGCAGCATGGGAAGCACGCGATCGGCCAGATACACCGATGTCGTACGATGGCGAGCCTCAAGATCGATATGTCCGTCCCAAGCCACTCAGACAAGAGCCATCGTCATTACAGATTTGCCATTCCATGTCT
>UQZC01000150.1 GCA_900545505.1 uncultured Collinsella sp. | reverse complement strand
ACGCGCATAAAGAAAGCCTCCCATTTCTCATGTCCAAGAAATGGGAGGCAGTTCAATTGGGGACGGGCTTAAATGAGTGCCCAATGAGCAGGTACTCATTTAAGTCTGTCCCCAATGACTAGGTGGAAGGTTGCGGGTTCTTTACGGGAATGTAGTGTGGGCTGCGGAAACGTGATTCTTTCCGTACAATAGTTCAACTCGTGTAAACGCAGGGAAGGGACATTCATGGCAGACATGATCGAGATCAAGCATCTCAACAAGTACTTTGGCGACCTGCATGTGCTCAAAGATATCAACCTCACCGTCAAGCGCGGCGAGAAGCTCGTAATGATCGGGCCCTCCGGTTCGGGTAAGTCGACGCTCATCCGCTGTGTCGATTATCTTGAGGAGCCCACGTCGGGCGAGGTCGTCATCGACGGTACGCCGCTCACCAAAAAGAATCACCTGGAGATGGCTCGCAAGTATAGCTCCATGGTGTTTCAGCAGTTCAACCTGTATCCCAACATGACGGTACTAGGCAACCTGACGCTCGCGCCCATCAAGCTGCAAAAGAAGAGCAAAGAGGAGGCGACCGAGATCGCCATCGCCGCGCTCAAGCGCGTCGGCATGGCGCATAAGGCCGGCGAATATCCGCAGAATCTCTCGGGTGGTCAACAGCAGCGCATCGCCATCGCCCGTGCCCTGTGCACCAAGCAGCCCATCATCCTGTTTGACGAGCCGACCTCGGCACTCGACCCCGAGATGGTCCAGGAAGTCTTAGACGTCATGATCGAGCTCGCGCAGGAGGACATCACCATGATCTGCGTGACGCACGAGATGGGCTTTGCGCGCCAGGTGGCCGACCGCGTCATCTTTATGGAGGACGGCCGCATCCTGGAGGAGGGCACGCCCGAGCACTTCTTCGATAACCCCGAGAACCCGCGCTGCCGCGAGTTCCTGTCCAAGATTCTGCACTAGGCGCGGTGATGGACATGACGGATATGACGAGGGCGGCCGTGTCGCGCCGTCACTTTTTGCAGCTGGCTGGCGCCGGCATGCTTGCGCTGACGGGGACCGCGCTTACCGGTTGCGGCAACTCCGCCGGTGGCGAGGGCTCCGACAAGGGGTCCAAGCTTGCGGCCATTAAGTCGCGCGGCCATCTGAATGCCGGCGTTAAGAAGGATGTTCCCGGCTACGGCTATTACGACACCGCCAAGGGCCGCTTTGAGGGCATGGAAGTCGATTTGTGCTACCAGATCGCCGCTGCCGTCTTTGGCGTGAGCTACAAGGAGGCCCGCGCCCAGGAGCTTGTCGAGTTTACCGACGTAACGCCCAAGACACGCGGCCCGCTGATCGATAACGGCCAACTCGACGTGGTCGCGGCGACCTACACCATCACCGACGAGCGCAAGAAGAGCTGGGATTTCTCGACGCCGTACCGCACCGACTACGTGGGACTCATGGTCAAGAAGCGTTCGGGCTTTACCTCGATTGAGGACCTGGACGGCAAGGTCATCGGCGTGAGCCAGGGTGCTACTACGCAGGGCCTGATCGAGCAGATGATCAAGGACAACGGCTTTAGCTGCAAGCCCGAGTTTAGGGCCTTTAGCGGCTACCCCATCATCAAGAGTTCGCTCGACGCCGGCAATATCGACGTCTTTGCCATGGACCGCTCCACGCTGGCCGGTTACATGAACGAGACCGTTGAGCTGCTGCAGCCCGAGGTCAAGTTTGGCGAGCAGGGCTACGGCGTGGCGACCAAGAAGGGCTGCGACCTTTCGGCCGTGGTCGATCAGGTGATATGCGATCGCCTGGCCGACGGCTGGCTCGACCAAGAGGTCAAGACCTGGGGTCTTGTATAGGCGGATCGTCCAAGGAAGGAATCAAATGCTCGAAGGATTATTTGACGCCGACCGTTGGTCGACGACATTTCAAAACATGGGGCCCTTCTGGGAGGGCTTTGGCGTGACGCTGCAGGTGGTCGTTGCCGGTCTGCTGCTGTCGCTGGTGCTGGGCACGCTGCTGGGCGTGTTCTCTACCACTCGCTCGCGCGTGCTGCGCGCCATAAGCCGCGTGTACGTTGAGTTTTACCAGAACACCCCGTTGCCCGTGCAGGTGCTCTTTATGTACATGGCCGGTCCGCAGTTTTTGCAGGCCATAACCGGTGCCGACCAGCCGGTGCGTATCGCGCCGTTCGTGCTGGGCTTCTTGGGTGTGGGCCTGTATCACGCGGCCTACATTTCGGAGGTCATCCGCACCGGTATCGAGGCGGTTCCGCGCGGTCAGATGGAGGCGGCCCAGAGCCAGGGCTTCACCCGTGCGCAGGCGTACTGGTACATCGTGCTGCCCCAGACATTCAAGATCATTCTGCCGCCGCTGTGTAACCAGGCGCTCAACTTGGTCAAGAACACGTCGGTGCTCGCGCTTGTGGCCGGCGGCGATCTTATGTACCGTTCCGACAACTTTGTGAGTCTGTACGGTTACCTGCAGGGATACATCGTCTGCTGCCTTATGTACTTCATCATCTGCTTTCCGCTCGCCATGCTGGTGCAGTGGCTCGAGCGCCGCTCCAAGGAGCGTCCGCGCGGCGTGAGCCTGGCCGAGCTGGGGCTCGACAACGTAGAGGAGGCCTAGCGCATGGAAATCTTCAACGCGACCAACCTGCTCTACATTTGGGGCGGCTTTGTTAAGACAATCGAGATCTCGGCGCTGTCGATTTTTTTCTCGCTCATCTTTGGCACGGTGCTGGCGCTCGTTAAAAGCTATGCGCCCCGCCCGTTCCGTATTTTGGTGAGCGCCTATATCGAGCTGTTCCGCTGCACGCCGAACCTGCTGTGGATTCTGTTTATCTACTTTACGGTGCAGGGTTTGGACATTGTGATTTCGACCATCGCCTTTACGCTGTTTACCAGCGCTGTTATGGCCGAGATTGTGCGCGGCGGCCTCAACTCGATTCCGCGCGGCCAGTTTGAGGCAGCGCAGAGCCAGGGCTTCGGCTTCTTTGCCACCATGCGCTACATCATTCTGCCGCAGACGTTTAAGACGATCATTCCGGCGCTGTTTAGCCAGTGCACGACCGTCATTAAGGACAGCTCGTATCTTTCGGGCATTAACGTGGCCGAGCTCATGTACACGGCCAACGTTGTGATGGCCCACGCGATCGATCTGTCGCAGGTGCTTATGCTCTACGGCCTGGTGTTTGCGATGTACTTTGTGCTCAACTTTGGTATCTCGCTGCTGGTCCGAGCGTATCAACGTCGTATCGTGGCAGCGTAGAATGTGACAAAGGGATTGTCCCTTTGTCACATAGAGAAAGGAATCGCGATGAGCGATCTGGAGAACAAGAAGAGTCCTGTGGTCATTACCATCGCGCGCGACTTTGGTGCCGAGGGCCACGAGATCGGACGCATCCTCGCCAACGAGTTGGGGATTCCGCTGTACGACAACGAGCTGCTGGTGCGTGCGTCGCTGCGCGCGGGCGAGTCGCTCGACAAGATGGCTGCCTACGACGAGCGCCTGGCCGTGGAGAATATGGCGTTTCTGCCCGACCGCTACGATGCACGTTCGTACTCGGACAAGTTGTTCCAAAAGATGAGCCAGGTGATTTTGGATCTGGGCGAGACCGAGAGCTGCATTATCGAAGGCCGTCTGTCCGATTACCTGCTGCGTAACAATCCCAACCACATTGCCGTGTTGGTGACCGCACCCTTTGAGGACCGCGTCGAGATCGTGCGCAAGAAGCGCGGCCTTAACAAAAAGAAGGGCGCCAAGCTGGTCAAGCAGCAGCAGAAGGCGCGCGAGGCGTTCTATAAGCGCTACAGCGCCGGAAAGTGGAAGATGACGAGTGGCAAGGACATCGTCGTCAACCGCGCCAAGCTGGGCCGCGAGGGCTGTAAAGACGTTATCGCCGCCGCCTACCGCTACAAAGTGGCGCAACTCGAGGCTTAACCGACCAAAAACCACCACAAAGGTGCACCTTTGTGGTGGTTTTTGTTTTAGGCGGAGGGGAAGGCCTTGGTGAGACCGGCGCGCGTCTGCGTGTCGGTCTTTTGGTAGATAGAGCTCAGGTGGCGCTGCACCATGCGCATCGAGATACCGAGCTCCTCGGCGACCTGCTTGAGCGGGCGTTCATCCTGGGTCACGGCTATGAGCACGTCGACTTCGCGCGGGGTGAGAGCGTGGTTGGCGATGAAGGCCTGGCGTTGCTCCTCGATGGTGGGGGCGGCGAGTGCTTCTTCTGCCAGCTGCTCGCGCTCGCGCTCCTGCTCGGTTTGGGGCAGGCGGAACAG
>UQZC01000149.1 GCA_900545505.1 uncultured Collinsella sp. | reverse complement strand
GACGACGGCCCCCGCGCCGCCCGGCGAGGCCGAGGCCCGCCATGGCGCACAGGGCAGCGGAGCCGGTCAGAAAACCGCGACGGGAAACGCCCGCCTTGAAAAGGTCGTTGTTCATTGAGTTCCTTTCGTGTCTGAACAAACGGATAGAATCTGCCAGGACGGCAGAAATCCCCGCCCCGGCAGCTATGCGAAGCCGGTCGGCGCCCTGCGGTGCATCCGGACACCGGCCGGCATGGCAGCAGAGAAATCCCTATCGCGCGGATAGGAACACCCGGCGGCACAGCTTAGCGCAGGTGCGGCTAAATCGTCTCGAGGAAGGCCTCGATGCGGGTCTGGAGCTGACCGGCGTCCTCGCCGGCGTAGTCGGTCGTGATGTGCATAAACGGAATGCCGGCCTGCTCGGCGGCCTTCTCCACGGCAAACGACTCCATCTCGTAGAGCGTGCAGAACTGCAGGGCCACGTCGACGATACCGTCGGCATGCAGGTCCTTGGCCATCTGGACAATGTCCTTCATACGCTGGTCGTTGGGCGTAAAGACAGCACAGTTGATCTTAAAGTAGCGCTCGGCGATGGCGTCGAGCATCTCGTCGACCGTCTCGCCGGACTCGTCGACCAGGTCCTTGTAGTAGCGCGAGCCCGTGCAGGACTCCTCGCCCACCACGACGCCGCCGGCCTTCTCGATGAGGTTGAACAGCTTCCAGTTGGGCACGGCCATGGGCGTACCGGTGTACAGGATGCGCTTGGTCCCCTTGGGCGCCACGCCCTCGCCGGCCTCGACGCGCTCCTCGCACTCGGCAGCCATATCGTTAATGGCGCCGGTCAGACGCGGCGTGTCGTCCATAAAGGCTGCCTGTACGGTCAGCAGGCTATCGAGACCGCTGATAGGCGCCGGGTCGGCAGCGCGCGTGGCAGCGAGGCGCTGCAGGGCGCGACGCTTCTCATTGACGGCGTGGATGGCGGCCTTCAGACGCTCAGGCGTAATCGAGACGCCGCACTCTTCCTCGATCTTGGCAGCGAGCTTCTTGACCTCGGCCTTCCAGGTCACGAGCGTCGACTCGTCGTGCACGTTGGGGATATCCATGACGTACATGTTCTTTTGCGTGGCAAAGAACTCGTAGGCTTTCTTCTTACCGTCGCAGGTGTTCTCGCCCACCACCAGGTCACTCGACTCGATGTAGGGGCAGACCTCGCCCAGCTTAAAGCCGGCAAAGCTCTTGATGAGCGGACAAGTGTTGCGCGGCAAGTGCTCCTCGACTTTGTCGGTTGCCCAGTCGGCACCCGAGCACAGGCCCACGGGGATGCCGTCGCAGGCAAGCACGATCTCCTCGGGCACGTACACGCAGAACGAACCGACGATCTTGGTGGCCTCGCCGGCCTCCTTCTTGTCGAGCATCTCCTTAATACGGCCACTGTGGATGTTGGTGGCGACAAAATCCAGGTAGGACGTGGACTTGGGGCGATTGTTCTGCGTCAGGAACATATCGCCGTACATCTGGCCCACGGCGCCCAGCAGCATGTCGTGGTCGGCAAGATTCATGCCGAGGCTCTCCCACATCGGATGGAAATCGAATTCTTCAGCCATGACGGTTCCCCTCTCGAACCAAAAATGAATAGCTACGGTATTGCTGCACGGTGGGTGGCGAAAACCCAGCCGTGCTCAAACCCGGAATTTTGGGGAACCCGCTTTGCAGCTGATTATTTAGTTGTGCGTCGTCTCTCCCGGAGCCGTGAACATACCTGCTCATATGCGACTCCGAGCCATATATAGGGCGCGCGCGGCAACGCGGCGAATGTATGTCGTCTGCGGCATGTGCGCACCCTCCTTTTCTCGTCGAAGGTAACTATATCAACGGTTGTCGTCCAGACGAACACCGTTGACATTCGTACGACAGCGTCGTGTGCCGTCGTTTAATAAATAATTATCTATGTTGATAAGAGTTTTTCATCCATCATTCGGCGAACGGCAAGACAAAGCCGCCGAGGCTTATATCCCCGACGGCATTACCCGGCGCTATCGACAAACCAAATGGATCTTACTCGCATCGAAGTGCATGCGCAGCGTCTCGCCTGCTTGCGGCAGCTCGTCGACAGGCACGCCCACCTTGTTGACCTTCCACTGCAGACGTGTGGGCGCATCGACGCGCGGCACGTCCAGCAGCACCAGCCGCTCAAAGCGCGAATCGCTCACACGGGCCACGTGCAAATCATAGCTGTTGCGGCCCCGCTCCGCGCGATTGTCAACATGGAAGTAGCTTGCGCGAATGCCCAGGTACGCCGCATTATCGGGAACCTCGCGACCCACGTTAAAGGTCATGCCCCAGTCGAGGGCCTCAACTTCTTCGTCGCCGATCTTGCGCGCCCGGCTTGTGTTCTTGCACCCCGTCAGGCGCACCGCCGCCAGCGTCTGCGGACGGCGGACCACGTCCTCGACGGAGCCGATCTCCTCAACATGCCCGTCGTGCATCACGCAGATCCGCTGGCACAGGCGACATGCCTCGTCGATATCGTGGCTCACGTAGAGCACGGTGCGGTTGCACACATCGAACAGGTCGAGCATGTTCTGCTCGAGTGCACTCTTAAGATAGGAATCGAGCGCGCTCATGGGCTCGTCGAACATAAAAATGCCCGGGTGCGCCGCCACCATACGGGCAAGCGCCACGCGTTGCTGCTGACCGCCCGAGAGGCGCGCGGGATAACGGTCGGCGAAATCGGCCAAGCCAAAGATGCCCAGGTAGCGTTCGGCAAGCTTTTTGCGCGCGGCGGCGTCGCCCGCATCCTTTACACCGGCGCATACGTTATCGGCCACCGTCATGTTGGGAAACAGCTGATAGTTTTGGAACAGCAGAGCGCATTTACGCTCCTGGGGCGACAGGTTGATACCCGCCGCCGAGTCAAAAAAGGTCACGCCGTTGACGACGATCTTGCCCTCATCGGGCGTTTCCACACCGGCAATGCAGCGCAGCGTACAGCTCTTGCCACATCCGGAGGCACCGAGCAGCGCCACGCGCTCCTCGCCGGCCTCAAGCTGCATGTCGAGCATAAAGCCGGGATAGCGCTTTTTGATATCCAGAACGAGCGACATGGCTTATCGACCTCCCTTTGCGGCCGTGTCATCGTGCATGAGCTCGGCCAGCGCCTCGCGATCGATACGCAAGGCATCGCCGCCCGCCGGGTCGAGCGAATCGCCCTGTCCGGCGAGTTCTTTGGCCTGCTTGCGCTCCGCGCGGGAGAGACCACGCTCGCGATACTTTTGCGAATGCGCCGTGTACATGTTGATGAATAGGATGACCAGAAAGCTGAACACAATTACGACCACGACCCAAAAGAGGGCCACCGACGTGTTGCCGCCCATCCACTCAAAGTAGATGGCGATGGGGATGGTCTGGGTAATGCCGGCGTAGTTGCCCGCAAAGAACAGGGTGCAGCCAAACTCGCCCATCGCGCGGGCAAAGGCAAGCACCGTACCGGAGGCAATCGAGGGCCAGCCAAGCGGCATCATAAGCTTGGTAAAGATGCGACGCTCGGACCAGCCCAGCGTGCGCGCCGCATCGAGCATCTGCGTGTCGAGGCTCTCGAAGGCTCCGAGTGCCGTACGATAGACGAGCGGGAACGACACCACCACGGCAGAGATCACCGCCGCCGGCCACGTAAAGACAATCGAGATACCGTGCGCAATAAGCCACTGGCCCGCCCCGGTCGATCGTCCAAACAGCATAAGCAACAAAAAGCCGCACACTGTAGGCGGCAGCACCATAGGAATCGTAAAGACCGAATCGAGCAGGCCCTTGATGCGACTCGAGGTACCCATGGTCTTCCACGCGGCAAACAGGCCCAGCCCAAAGGAGATCAGCAGGGCAAGGCCGCTCGTTTTTATGGACACCCAAAACGGGCGATAGTCGATGTCGCCCAAAAAGGAGGCCAGAGAGGTCAAGGGCCCCTGCTCATCCCGCAACACGACAGACGATGCTTCTGCCATTTGAGCGCTATCAAGCCAACGCGCGCCGCCCTTGGCATCACCCGAGGCTGATGCAATCACCACATAACGGTCCCCATCCGCACCGCGCTCGTCAAAGCTATAGGTATACCCGCCGGCATCAAACGTTGTTTCCGCCGTGACATACCAAGGAAGATCCACGTCCCCTAGCTGCGCACCTCCCATGCAGTTTGCGCTGTCGAGCTTACAGACGAGGGCCTTGAGACCCGATACGCACTCGTTGTCCTGCGGATCCAATCCATACCTCTCGACCGCCTTGGGCGATATCCACACCACAACGCGATCGGCAGCAGGCGCCAACACAAGGACCACGTCCTCGGCAAGTTTCACTCC